>NZ_JARXHW010000016.1:0-92110 GCF_031127805.1 Thalassobacterium maritimum
GCGCTTGCTGAACGGACGCAGCAACTGCTTGAGAGCTACGACGCAAACCTTCGTGATGTTCGCCGAATTATTAGGGGTGATGATCAGGAATTGCGAATCGGTTATCTTGGATCCGCATTTGAGGATCACTTTGCATCTGCATTAGAGGCATTTAGCCGACTGAAACCTGAAACCAAAGTAAAATTAATCGATCTCTTTCCGAGTGAACAGATCATCGAATTGCGTCGAGGGAATCTGGATATGGCTTTGACTTTGGAACTCGGAAACCTGCTGGGGCGGGATTTTCACACGAAGAAGGTCGCTGAGGTCAGTAGCGTTGTTTGCCTTGCATCTGAACATCCTCTGGCTTCCCGGCAGACGATAGCGCTTGCTGAATTAAAGGACGAGACCTTCCTCATCGCCTCCGACTCGGAGCATTTCGGCTTACGTCGTCGGATGACTCAGTTGTGTCAGACTTTCGGGAAATTCAGGCCGAAAATTTCAGGCACTTCCGAGGACCTATCCGATGCTTTTACGGCGGTTGCTAATGAAGGATTTGTCGTGGTGATGCCGGCATTTCTCCGAGACCAGAAGCGACCAGGTATGGTGATCATACCAGTTTGCGATGAGGGGGCCACTTGGGATTTAATCGTTGCTTGGCATAAAGGTGATTCTGCGAAGCCATTGCGCACTCTATTAGACACTTTATCTTAGCCCATCATTGGGCTCACAGAAACGGGTCATGTAATTGCCTTTGTGGTATGGTCTCCTCGCAAAATTCAAAAAAAGATCAGGCCCATTTATGATGTTATTCTGTTGAACGTTCTTTGCTCTGAAAAATAATGAATCAACACGAATGACAGCAGACTTGCACATCCAGCCCTTAGATAAGAATCTGCACAATCGAGCTGAGTTTGATTGTGGGGTTTCTGCTCTGAATGAGTATCTGGCGAAACAGGCTGCGTTAGATGTGAAGCGCCGGGCAGCTGGATGTTGGGTGCTGGCCTCGGCGGGTGAATTGCAGCGGGTTTTGGGCTACTACACATTATCTCCGGAGGCGATTGGTGCGGTGGATCTGCCTGGCATGCCGAAAACGATCAGTAAAAAACTGCCGAGTTATCGACGATTTGGTGCGGCTCTGTTGGGACGGCTTGCGGTGGCCAGCTCTGAGCAAGGGAAAGGGATTGGTGAGTTGTTACTGATGGATGCTTTTCATCGCTGTCAGGCTTTGGAAGTGCCAGTGGTGGTCATAGTCGTAGACCCTAAGGATCTATACGCTGCAAATTGGTATACGCGATTCGGATTTCGGCCGCTGAGCGAGGACCGCATGGTTGTGACACTGCTGGAATTGGAAGCTCGATTTAACGCGTTGGATTCACATCGCTAACGACAGTATCTCGGTAGGCCTTATAAGCGCGCTTGAATTCAGGTGTCGGCTTGCGAGGGGGGGCGAGCAGTGCTTCTACAAAATTGCGAGATTCAGCCTCATTCAAACGAATGGTTTCCGCCTCTTGAATGATTTTACGGGCACGATTGACTAGATGCGTGACCGCAAAGGGCGCGACCTTGCGGCCCTCGATCTCGGCAGCCCTTTCAATGAGTGCTTTTTCGGAAGGTGAAATTCGAGCAACGAGTCGTTCTGATTTTAATTCTTCTGTTGCAGTGACCATGTTTAATGTGTGCCACAGAGTAACACATTTTGCAATCTGGAATTCTGGTTTTTTATGGTCTAAGAAGTTCTTGAGGATTGTGTTTGGGTGATCGGGACAGGAGTGTCCCGTCTACTGGAGCGGATGTCTTGCTTGTTCCTCCTGCTCGAGACTAACAAGCCGCAATTTGATTTGGTTTACTTATCAATTGTTGGCTGAACGCAACATTTCAATCTGAGGAAAAAAACTTAAATATATATTTGCATAAGAGCATGCACTTGTGCATTTTTTTGGCGCATGGGAAACACGAGACAACTTGAGGAAATACCGCGCAGTTTTAGTATTCCAGCGTTCTGCAACCGCTACAAGTTAGTCCGTAACGACATTAGCCGGCTCACTCAATACTCGCCCCGGGCAGTCGCCAAATGGGCTGCCGGCGACAAGCCTAGTGCAGCTGCCGAAAAGCAGCTTCGAGAGTTGGTACGATTATTCGATGCTCTTTCGGATATTATGGAAACGGCCTATATTGGCGAATGGCTCAAAGCCGCCAACCCTGCCTTTGATAATTCAACCCCACTCCAAGTCATCGAACGCGGAGAGGCCGACCGTATCTGGAATATGATCTACCGCTTGCAAACAGGGGAGCCAATCTGAGGGGATGCGTCGGGGCAGTCGAAGCCGGCCAGCCAATGAGCGACAAGTGCGGCCCTTGTTCTGTTGATCGATTCACAAAACGTAGGGGCATCACTGCCGTGCCCTGCGTAGCTCGCAGAGCGAAGCATGGGTGACGCCCGCCGCTTGATGGTCTCTGAATCCGCTCTCTTCCACTCGTGAAGACCATTTAGTTTTATCAACTTAATTCAGATTGGATTTACATTCTTTATAGTTCTAAAAAGGAGTCGATTGCGAGCACCGCAATGAAGTCTGTGTTGAGAAAGCTATATAGGTCTGTCGACTGTCCTATCAAATCACGAGCGAATGTTCTGATTTAAAGGTGATTCTTAAATTCGTTTTCTAACGACGACGGCGAATCAGTGCAATCGAGAGCCCCGTGAAGCCGAGTAGGGCTGCAGCGCTGGATGGCTCTGGGACTGCGAATACAACCGCACCAGCGGCAGGCCTGGAGTTACTATTATTGAAGCCGTAGTCAGCCGTGCCAGTTGTAGTCGAAAAATAGTAAGCGGATGCTCCTGAAGTGCCTCCACTTCCAATCGTAGTTTCATTATAGACTACAGTTGAGGTAATCGTTGGAGTAATTGAGTTAAAAGAATTCTTAGTAAAGGAGCCGATCACTAGAGAGCCGACCTCTGTATTAAATGAACCTGAAAGTCTAGTCGGGGACGAGGCAAAATCAGCAGGCCCCCCAGCCGCAGCGCCTGAAATCGCATACGCGGCAAAGCCAAAGTGCGTATTGCCATCGACACTGGCTACAATGTCGGCAGTAGTATCTGTAGTAATATCCAAATAATACGTAGTAACTCTCTGGATGCTATTCGCTGTGTTATAAACTGCAGTGAGAGAATTTCCGCCAAAGGTGATCCCCGATATGTCCGAATTTTCCTGAGTTGTCGTGACTACGAGTTTTGAACCAGCTGCAACCGTAAAGCTAGAAATTGTGCGATCATCGGCATCTGAAAGATGAGAACTTGGATCGAGGAAAAAGGCAGTGTCCGTCACACTGATGGCCGCATTGACGGATACTGAAAAAGTGAGCAAACCTGCGAGTAAGAACGTTTTTTTTATCATTAATAGTAGAGCATGAAATGCCTTTGGGGGTTAGTAGACGGGTCAAAGGGGGAAGTTTTGACCAGGGTCGATTCATTCAGAATTCACTAATGAATTTTGCCTTATATCTGACTAAGTCAAGGATTAATTGCAACTGATAGAATTGCTTATTCTCTAATCTAATTCGAGGCAGTTCATGGCGCTATGGGTAGACGGTTGTTGATTGTATTTGAGCGGGTGGGAGATGCTTGAGCGAAAATCGTCGCGATCCACTAAAGAAAGTAGTATAAGCCAAACTAAGGTTGGGACAGGGACATCTTTTGATCGATTTGTGAATTAGAGTCGCAAGTCCGAAAGGTTTGGCTTGTTTTTAGCTGAATACGATTCCCATGTGGTTACACGCATCCTGCTACCTAGAGTTCAAGATTCCGGTCGACACGCCGTTTTTGTTGATGTTGCGCCCGCGTAGCGGGTGGCAGCAGTGGGTCGGGCGCGAGCAATATGTGCTCTCTCCCAGTGTGCCGGTGGTCGAGTTTACCGATCCCTTTGGAAATTTGTGCCAAAGACTGGTTGCACCCGCTGGACCTTTTTCCATTCGCACGACGGTTGATGTCGAATGTGCCGAGGGGGCTGATATCGCCCCCGGGGCTTATTTCATTGAAGTGCAATCTCTACCTGATGAGGTCATTCCCTATCTCTTGCCCAGTCGCTACTGCGAATCCGACCGTTTCAGTCGAATGGCTCAGGAACTGGTTTACGGCTGGTCGCCCGGTTACGATCAATGCTGCGCCATTGTCGATTACATCCGCCGGACCTTTCAATACGCACCGGGCGAGGGGGTTGACACTCTGAGCGCCTGTGAGGTCAATGCTAAGAAGAAGGCTGTTTGCCGCGACATGGCCCACCTGGGCATCGCCTGCTGCCGAGCACTTTCCATCCCGGCGCGCTTGGTGGTGGGCTACCTCGAAACTCTCAAGCCGATGGATCTGCATGCCTGGTTTGAGGCTTATGTGGGCGGGCGTTGGTATAGCTTTGATCCTACTCAGGATGACATGCAGGGCGGTAGGATCGCGATCGCCTACGGCCGCGATGCCGCCGACGTTGCCATTTTCACCCAGTTTGGCGAAGCGGTGGAATTGAGCGTGATGGAGGTGCAGGTCCAGCGGCTCTCCGAACCGCCGCGCTGAAGGCGTGAGTCACCCCCTGAAAACAGTCGTCGGTGATCAGCAATATGGAAGGATTGAATTGTCGATGGCACGATCCCTTTTCTCCTCTTTGAATGTTGATATCTCTTATCTATTAACCATACCTGATCAGTATGAAACGGAGTTCGCATATTTTATTTGGAGGCGACTATAATCCTGATCAGTGGGTCGGGCAAGCGGAGATCATTAAGCAGGATTTTGCGCTCTTTGAAGGGGCGAAAATAAATACTCTGACGATCGGAGTTTTTTCTTGGGCTGCGCTAGAGCCTGAAGAGGGGCGTTACGAATTTGACTGGATGGATACCATCTTTGATCGTGCCGAAAAACAAGAGATGCGGATCATTTTGGCAACTCCGAGTGGGGGGAAGCCGAATTGGATGGCGATGAAGTATCCCGAGATTCGGCGTGTGACGCCGAATGGGCAGCGGGAGGTTCAGGGACGACGACATAATCATTGTCTGACTTCCCCTGTTTACCGGCAAAAAGTTCAAGCGATTAATGGAAAACTGGCCGAGCGTTATGGCGAACGCGAGTCACTTTTACTTTGGCATATTTCTAATGAGTTTAGTGGTTATTGTTATTGCGACTTATGCTTTGCGGCTTTTCGCGATTGGCTAAAGGCAAAATACGATACTCTGGAAGCGTTGAATGATGCCTATTGGAGTCGCTTCTGGAGTCACACTTATACCGAATGGGAGCAGATTCAGACTATCGATAAAACCGTGGGAGCTTTGGTCTTGGACTGGAAGCGTTTCATGACAGATCAATGTCGTAGTTTTATTCGTAATGAGCTCACGCCGATCCGCCGAATCACGCCGAATATTCCGGCGACGACTAATTTCATGGGGATTCATTCCGACTATGACTACCATCAACTGGCGAAGGAGATCGATGTCGCGTCCTGGGATGCCTACCCGCATTGGCACATGCCGCAGCAGGATTCGCTGCAAAGTCATCAGGCGTTGTTCGCAGCCTTTAAACATGATCTGACGCGAAGTTTGAAACAGCAGCCATTCTTGTTGATGGAGTCCTCCCCTGGGCCTGTGAATTGGAAAAACCTGTCACCTGCCTTACGTCCCGGTATGTTACGCTTGGCGGCGGTGCAAGCTCTGGCGCATGGTTCGGATTCGGTGTGCTATTTTCAAATGCGCAAAGGGAGAGGCAGTTATGAGCAGTTTCATGCCGCGGTGATTGACCACGTTGGTCATGGCAATACTCGGATGTTTCGCGAAGTTCGCTCGCTTGGGCATGCACTCTCGCAGATGGATGCCGTGGTCGACTCCAAGAGTCCGGCCAAAGTGGCTCTTGTCTTTGATTGGGAATCGCGTTGGATGTATGATGCAGCCGCGACGCAGCACAATGCAGTCAAGCAGTATGAGGAAACGGTCTTAGCTCACTACAAACCGTTCTGGGATTTGGGGATCAATGTCGATGTGGTGGACTCGAAATCGAATTGGACTGCCTACGACCTTGTGGTGCTTCCGATGTTATTTCTGTTGAGTCAAGAGACCGCGCAGCGCTTGACTGCCTATGTCGAAGCGGGCGGCACTTTGGTGACAACCTATGGGACTGGAATCGTTGATGCATCCGGGCTGGCAGTCACGGGCGGTGTGCCTGGTCCGCTGCGTAAAGCACTCGGTATTTGGGTCGAAGAGTCAGATGCTTTGCCGGATGAGTGCCGTCGGCAGGTTCGAGCGACGACTGAGGACTGTGGTCTCTCGGGAACCTATGTGGCGCGGCATTATTTGGATCTTTTGCACCTGGAGGGCGCGGAAGCGCTGGCGGTCTATGACGACGATTTCTACGCGGGTCGTCCTGCCCTAACGCGGAATCGTTTCGGCAAGGGGTGCGCCTGGTATATCGCCTCTCGCAATGAGCATCGCTTTACCGCTGATTTACTCGCACATATGGTTCAGGAACTTAAAATTCCGCGAAGTGTTCCGGCGGCGTTGCCTGAGGGCGTTTCCGCCCAAACCCGGGAGTGCGATGGACAGCGTTTGTTGTTTTTGATGAACTTCAACGACAGTGCAGTGAGATGCGATGTCGGCGACGCGCGGTATGTCGAGACCGAGTCTGGTCAGGAGTATTCAGGAGTTGTTGAACTGGCTCCGTATGCTGCGCTTGTCTTAAGTATTCAACCGAAGAAGTTCAAAAGCACTATTGATTGAATGCTGAAGCAGACTATCGAACGTCAACCAAACGCCGATGCCGATTAACAAGGCTGCTGTGACCCAGAGCAATTTCTTTTGCACGGCTTGTAAGCCGCCCAGCAGTGCGCTGGCCTTGCGGGTGCTGAAGACGATGACCAGCGCGATGATCCCGACCGGGAGCGACGTGCCCAGGCCGTAAAGCAAGACCGGCACGGGAGGCAGGGGCGATTCCAGTGACAGTGGAATGAGTGAGCCGAAAAACAGGGCTGCGGAGACGGGGCAAAATGAAAGGGCAAAGATCGCACCGATCATGAATTCGCCCAGCAGTCCCCAGCGGGACAAGCGTTCGGTGGTGGCGGCACTGCCGAGCTTCAATTCAAAGGGCAAGGGCAACCAACCGACTATCGCCATCCCCGTCAAGATGAGTAAGGGACCGATAAAGGGGCCGATCCCGTTACGCAGAAACGCCGACAGCCCGGGCATGGAGCTGAGCCCTCCCAAGAGGATAAGCGCCAAGGCCAGATAAACAATCATCCTGCCGAGGGTATAAGCAAGCGCGCCCAGCACTGCGTATCTTTGATTACCGACCTTTCGGCTGAGCATTGAGATGGCGGCCACATTGGTCGCCAAAGGACAGGGGCTGACCGAGGTCACGATCCCGAGCCAAAGCGCGGTGAAGCTGGATATCAATAAAGCCATAACCTTGAATTAGATTGTTTTCGGTAGCACTTCGCGGATACCGGCATCGAGATAATCTTTAAAACTCTCGGGCTCATTTAAGTAGGTCCACACATCGTCCATGCGCTGCCAGTGGACTTGTTTCGGATCGGCTGATTCTTTGCCGATGACCACGGTTTTAAAGGAGAGCTCATAGTCTTCGACGTAGTGCTTGTTTTCCGGGCGGTCGATGTTGTGCGTTTCAAACACCAGTGCGCCGTCAGCGAGCGCATCGGCAAAGCGCTCGTTTAAGGTTTCACGCATGAGGGCTTCGATCTTTTTACAGGAGATACAACGCACGTCGGAGGTAAAATAAGTGACCGTGACGCGCTCAGATCGCACCGGCGCTGAAGCGACTGCATCCGCGGCGGCCGTGACTGTCGGCTCAGGGCTGACAGACGGCACAGGCTGCAGTTTTTGGTAAATACCCGCGCCTATGCCCAGAAGAACCAACAGTAAAAGTAGGCTTTGTAGAATACGTTTCATGGCAGCACTATTGGAGCATTTGTTTTAAATCTTCCGCAGACGGAACCTTGCCTGCGACTTTGACCACGCCGTCCACCACCATGGCAGGGGTGATCATGACGCCGAAATCAGCAAAGCGCATCATGTCGGTGACCTTCTCGATGGTATATTCGATACCGAGTTCGCTGGCAGCCGCTTCGGCCGCTGCGGTGAGTTGATTGCATTTGGCACATCCCGTGCCGAGGATTTGTATTTGTTTCATAATGTGTCCTGTTTGAGTTGCGGATGACTAAGAAAAAAGAAAGCCGTAGATCCAGCCGCTGAGGGTGGCCATGGTCACCACCAAGCTGACGTAGACGGTGGTCTTCTTGGGCCCGATGATGGAGTTGATCACCAGCATGTTGGGCAGACTCAGCGCGGGGCCTGCCAGCAGCAGCGCCAGCGCGGGACCACTGCCCATACCGTTGCCAAGCAGGCCTTGCAGAATCGGGATTTCAGTGAGCGTTGCAAAATACATGAAGGCGCCCGCTAAGGAGGCAAACAGGTTGGCCCCCAGCGAGTTGCCTCCGACCGACTGGCTGATCCACTCCGAAGGGATCAATCCCTCCGCGCCTGGCCGTCCGAGTAAGAGCCCTGCCACCAGCACCCCACCGAGTAAGAGCGGCATGATTTGTTTGGTATAAGACCAGGTCTGCTCAAACCATTCCCCCATCTCACCTTTATGGCCCGCAGTCATCCAAACCAGTCCCAGCACCCCGGTGAACACCGCCCAAGTCGCATGCCCCTGCGTGAGTATCGCAACTAGAGCGACCGCAGCAATGGTAAGGCAGACACGCAGGCCCGACACATGCATCCAACGCCAGAGCATCCACATAAACAGCAAGGCAAAGGCCGAGCTCAACCACCACTTGATTGCATAGACCGCGCCAAAGAAGCCGGCATCGTCCGCGCCTCCCCAATTGGCAAAAACCAAAATGGCCACCATACTGGCAAAGAAGGCAGCCGTCTGCCAGAGCGGTCGCGCCGCCTCATCGTCCGGCATGGCCACTGCCGCGGCCGCTTTTTGCTGCTCCTCCTTGCGAAAGAAGAAAGCCATCAATAAACCGATCAGCACACTAAAGCTCACCGCGCCAATCGCCCGGGCCAATCCAATCTGTGCGCCCAATACCTTGGCAGTGAGGATGATGGCCAGCGCGTTGATTGCAGGCCCGGAATAAAGAAAGGCCGTGGCTGGACCCAGCCCCGCGCCCATACGATAAATCCCCGCAAACAAGGGAAGCACCGTGCAGGAACAAACCGCAAGGATGGTCCCCGAAATCGCACCGAAGCCATAAGCCAGCGGTTTTGGGGCCTTCGGCCCCAAGTAGCGCATCACTGATGACTGCGAGACAAAGGCCGCGATTCCGCCCGCAATCCAAAATGCCGGCAAAAGACAAAGCACGACGTGCTCACGCGCATACCACTTGGTCAAAGCCAAGGCTTCTGTGACGGAGTGATCAAAACGAACACTGCCCACCGGAAGAAAGTAAAAGACCAGAAAGATCGCGCCCAAATAGGCGGCGATTTTATATTCAGTTTTAGCATTCATATTACTATTACGCGAAATAGCGAAATAAAGGATTAAAAAAAGTTTCAGGTCTCCATGCTGTGGCAAGCGCAGTCCGTTTGGACCGTTTCGGCATCCTGCTCTAGGCAAGCGATGAACTGGCTCACGCAGGGCAGACTCAGTCTGTAAAAAACCTGCAGGCCGCGTTTTTCATCGGTCACAATGCCGGCCTCCTTGAGCACTGAAAGATGACGCGATACTGTCGACCAGCCCAGATCCACACTTTCGACCAAGTCACAGACACATTTCTCGCCCTCGCCTAAGAGTTTGACGAACTGCACCCTAGCTGGATGGCCTAAAGCTTTGAACACATCTGAAGCGGAATTTGACATTGACTAGATTAATTTCGCGAATGTGCGAAATAGTCAAGTTATATTTCTGTTTATTGCGAAATAGTGAATGTCCTATCACTTAATCATTTTCGGATCCAGCGCTCGATGGTAAAATCCTTATTTGTATCAATATTGGTGTCGAAGTTGAATTGATCTTCAAATTCGGGGAAGAAGGCGTCGCCTTCTACTGTGCGGTGCACGCGTGTCAGGTAAAGCTCGCTGCATTTAGCGAGCATCTGTGCGTATATTTCGCCACCGCCCGCGATCCAGATGGTCTTATCGGTTTGAAGCGCTTCAAGTTCTGTGAGGTCGTGGAAGATTTGCACGCCCGGAATGTGCTGAGGGCTGCGACTGAGGACGTAGGTGTCGCGGCCTGGTAAGGGGCGTCCGATCGATTCGTAGGTCTTGCGTCCCATGATCAAGATGCCGCCGATAGTTGTTTGCTTGAACCATTTGAAATCCGCCGGCAAATGCCAGGGGATCTTTCCCGCGTGGCCAATGACGCGGTTCTCAGACATGGCGGCGATTGCTTTGTAAGTATTCATCTGTTTTCAGTTTATCAGTTTACCAGTTTACCAGTTTACCAGTTTACCAGTTTTCAGTTTACCCGTTTTCAGTTTGTCGTTTTTTAGTGCCTCTGAACTAGGAACTAGAGAACGGAAAACTGGGAAACTACCGCTTGCGGACGCTAGACCGCAATCGGCGCTTTGATTGCAGGATGTGGATTGTAGTTCACCAATTCAAAGTCTTCGAATTTGAAGTCATCGATTTCCTTGATCGCGGGGTTGATTTTCATTTGCGGCAGTGCGCGAGGCTCGCGGGAGAGTTGTTCTTTCGCTTGCTCGAGGTGGTTCGAGTAAAGGTGCAAGTCGCCAAAGGTGTGGATAAACTCTTTAGCTTTGAGTCCGCAGACTTGCGCCACCATTTGGGTGAGTAGAGCGTAGGAGGCGATGTTGAAAGGCACGCCTAGAAAGATGTCGGCGCTGCGTTGGTAGAGCTGGCAGCTGAGCTCGCCGTTGGCGACGTAGAATTGGAATAGCGCGTGGCAGGGGGGGAGGGCCATGTGCTTGATCTCGCCCGGATTCCATGCGCAAACCATGTGGCGGCGGCTGTCGGGATTGTTTCTGAGTGAGTCGATGACTTCGGCCAGTTGATCGACGCGTTCGCCATCGGGGCCGGCCCAGTCGCGCCATTGTGCGCCGTAGACGCGGCCGAGATTGCCGTCTGCGTCGGCCCATTCATCCCAAATGCGCACTTTGTTTTCTTTTAAGTAGCTGATGTTAGTGTTGCCTTGAATGAACCACAGTAGCTCATGGATGATGGAGCGCAGGTGTAGCTTTTTCGTGGTGAGCAGCGGAAACTCAGAGTCGAGCGAAAAGCGTGCTTGGGCCCCGAAGATTGAGTAGGTGCCCGTGCCCGTGCGGTCGTCGCGGTAGGTGCCCGTCTCTAGGACGGTGCGAAGAAGATCAAGGTAGCTTTTCATAATAATGGGGGCAGCTTTGCGGCATGATCCCCGCGATTCAAACCTCAAAGTCTTCAAAAAACGTCCTCGTTCCTGTTCGCAGCCGGCTTTTAGACGGGGGCGCTTCAGCTTCGTATCACCAGATCTTTAATGTCGCTGCAGTGTTCGAGTGCTTGAATTTTTTTCAAGAAGGAGCGTTTCATAAATTGAAGTTCGGAGCGCAGTGTTTGATTCGTGACTGAAATGATGAGGGTGCGTTCGTCTTTGATGCGCACGGGGTGGCAGCGTTCGCATAGGCTGGGGCCGAAGATTTTTTCCCAATTTTCGACTAAAGTGCGTTCGGGGCTAGGTTTTTCTAGCTTATATTTCTCCTGCAATAAGTCTAAGATATTGTCCAGTGGCGTGGGTTCACGCCGTGACGCTGCGCTCACCGTGTGGGGGAGACCGCGAAAATCGGCTATAATGTCTTCGATGTTTTTGGAAAATTTCACGCGAGTCTTCTTGTTTTAGAGAAATGAGGGAAAATTAGATTAATTATCGCACCCTGCTAAAAGTTGGCACGATAGATGATATAGTCTATATCAGTTCTTTCAAATCTTTCTATTTCTCCCGTGTATGGGAGTTGGGGTAATAAGACAAAGCAGAAAATAGTGTGGCGCGGGGTTTAGGGGTATCCCTCGCGCCACTTTCTGTAATGTCTACTCCATAAGCGAGTCTTATTCTTATTATTAGCTAAATAAGAAAAATCAAAATTGATTCAAATAAAACTTGCAGCGACGGAATCTGTGTGATCTATTCCGTCCATCAACTTTTCTCCCGCAAGGGAGTTTGGGGTAACAGAATAAGTCCTCTTCGGAGGCATAAAGTAGACAATGGTTGGCGCAGTCCTTAGGGGTAGGGACTGCGCCATTTTGTTTACGGGTTTTCATAGCCGACGCAATTCATGCTGTCGGCTTTTTTTATGCCTTGTTACAAGTAACTCAGTAGCCAGGTGTAGGGCTTTAGCAATGCCTGTTGCAGCTGCCAGCCCAGGCTTGCCTGCTGTACTTGCTCTTTGTATTGGGTCCATACGGTCACACGCTGCGCGCGCATGCGCTCGACGACGATGCGCATATAATCGTTCACATTAACATTATTGACCTGTTCAATTTCGCTGGGGCTCAGGAATTGCTTGAATAGAGGGCGCCAATGTTTGCGCCCTAGAGCATTGAAGGCGTTATAGTAGGCTTGGCTGGAGAGTTCGGTATAGGCGGCCTCGCTTTTGCTGACGCCGCGCAGTGCATTTAGCTCGGTGATAATGGCTAGGTCCTTAACATCTTTGGGCACCCAAAGGGCATTGCTAGGGCGTATGCTCTCGCCTTGGATTGCATATTCTAGGACATAGGTGTTCCAATAGACCACGCAACATGTGAGCACAATTCCGGTGATTGCCAGCGAGCGGTCTCTTTTTTCGACGAAATGAATTGATTTCAGGCAGAGCCAGGCAGCGAAGATGGACCCGAGTAAAAATGGGAGGTACCAATTGAGAGGTTTGAGTGGTGGCCATTCTTTATACAGGTGGGCATAGGCGAGGGTGCCTGCGAAGAATAGGCACATGACTAAGAGCGCTACGCCGCAGTTTTTCAGTTTCTCGATGATGTTTTTGCGCTGGCGGGTGCGAGTTTCGGCACCATAGGCGCCTTCAAGCATGTCGGCGGTGCTCAACATCGAATCTTTGGGGGCGCTGCGGGCGTCGGATTGCCTGAGTTGAAGAGGCTGCTTGGGGGAGGCTGGGGCTGTTGCTTTTTTCGTTACGAGCGACGCCGCTGAACTGTCTGTATTGTCTGTCCTAGGATTGGACAGTTTGTATTTAGGTAAAGAGGAAGGATCACGGCTCATCGGTGTAGATGCTAGTATTGGGAGCTCTTGTTATCAATATTTAAGAATAAGCAAACGTTCGATTATAACGCTAATTCGAGTTGCTCACTGCCGCCTTCGCTTTCGGCAAAGCGAACACCAATGCCGAGTAAGCGCACGGGTTCGCCACTGCGGCCCCAGGCTTCATCGAGTAAGTTCATGTAGTGTTTTAGTTCGGGCTGTTGGCCGGGCATCTCTGCGGTGGTGCGACGGAAGTCGCTGAACTTGAGTTTGACCAGTAGTTTGGCGATCTTTCGATCGGGCGCGCTTTGCCGGAGATCGTCGATCATTTCTTCGTGTTGGCGCATCAATTCTTCCTGACAGGCAGTGAGGCTCTCGAGGTTTTTGGAAAAAGTGCGCTCGTTGCTGAGACTTTTGCGAATGCGGTTGGCTTGCACCGGGCGTTCGTCGATTCCGCGGCAGAGCTGGTAGAGTTCCAGCCCGAAACTGCCAAACTCATGAGCGAGCCAGGCTTTGTCTTTGCGCTGTAGCTGTGCGCAGGTTTCGATGCCATGTTCGGTGAGTCGTGCTGCGCTCTTGGGGCCCACGCCCCAGATGCGTCGAACGGGCAGCGTTTGCATAAACAGATCGACCTTAGACGGGGCCACGACACATTGCCCATTCGGCTTATTCCAGTCGCTGGCGACTTTCGCGATCAGTTTGTTGGGGCCGATACCGGCTGATGCCGTCAGGCCTGTTTCGTCGAATATGGCCGCTCGGATCTCGGCTGCAATCTCGGCACCGGGGCGGCGTAGGTGGCTGACATCCAAGTAGGCTTCATCGAGTGAGAGCGGTTCAATGAGCTCAGTATAGCGAGCGAAGATTTCGCGGACAGCCTTGGAGGCGGCTCGGTAGAGTTCAAAACGCACGGGCACGATGACCAGTTGCGGGCACAACTCGCGCGCTTTGAACACGGGCATAGCGGAGCGTACGCCGTATGCGCGGGCAGGGTAGTTGCAGGTCGTCAAGACACCGCGACCGGATGCGCCACCTACGGCGAGGGGGCGTTCTGCGAGTTCTGGGCGTTCGCGCATTTCGACGGCGGCGTAAAAGCAGTCCATGTCGATGTGTATGATGCGGCGGTTGGTTCTCATGCGTATAAGCGATGATTATTTGAGCGCGGCTTTGACTTTTCAATCTGCTTATGACGAAGTTTCCTTATGAGCGAGCCTGCTGCCTTTTCCTTAACCTATCGTTTCCGCTTTCCTAATGGATCGGTAAAGGAGTTTCTGGTGCAATTAGACCGGCAAAATTGTTCGTTGATCTCGCCAAAGCGTGAGAATTATCCGAACTGGACGCGTTTAAAATTTAAGCAGTGTCGTGGTTGTCCGCTCAATAGTGCCGAGCATGAGCACTGTCCGGTGGCAGTGAATATTATTGATATTGTAGAGTTCTTTCAGCATTCGCAGTCGGTCGAGCAGACTGTTGTGGAAGTCGATACACGGCAGCGGGTGACTAAGCGTGGCAAAACGGCTTTGTTCCCCGCGATTAGTTCGTTGATCGGTATTCATATGGTGACCAGTGGCTGTCCGATTCTGGATAAGTTGCGCCCGATGGCGCGTTTTCACCTGCCCTTTGCAGATACGGAAGAGACGGTCTATCGCGCGTTATCGATGTATGCTTTAGCGCAGTATTTTCGTCATCAGAAAGGGGAGGAAGTCGATTGGGATTTTGAAGGCCTCAAGAAAATCTATCGCGACATTAATCAGCTCAACCTTGATTTTTCTAAGCGTTTACACAACGAGAGTATCAGTGAAGCCACGACGAATGCGATCACCAGTCTAGATTGCTTTGCGCAGGAAATTGATTTCTCGATTTCAGAAAGCATGCTGGAAGAAATCGAAGGGCTCTTTGCCGACTATTTAAACAATTAACCAAATCATTTTATAATCATGGACGCCATCAAACAACAATTTCCCAATGTCAGTGCAGACGCTTGGCCCGTGCTCGAGGCTTGGGCGGTACTACTGCGAGAGTGGAACGAAAAGATTAACCTGATCTCACGCAAGGACATTGAACATTTGGAGGCTCGCCATTTGTCGCACTGTTTGGCGATCACCAATCACTTGAAGTTGATGTCGGGCACTCGTATCATGGATGTGGGCACCGGCGGTGGCTTTCCTGGCATTATTATGGCGATCTGTTATCCGCAGGCGCATTTCACATTGATCGATTCGATCGGTAAAAAGATTAGCGTGGTGCAGGACTTGATTGATAAGCTTGGCTTGAAAAACGTCGACGCCCGCCAGTGCCGTGCTGAAGAGATCAAGAAGCAGTTCGATTTTATTACGGGTCGTGCGGTGAAAAACCTGCCTGAGTATTTCAGCTGGATAAAAGGCAATGTGAGACGCGGGGAGCGCAATTCGATCCCGAATGGTGTGCTTTATTGGAAGGGGGGCGAATTGGACGATGAGTTATCGGCGCTCGGCATTCGCCCTCGCAAGACGATTAATTTGGAAGAGACATTCAGCGATCCTTACTTTGAGCAGAAATACATTTTGCACTTTGATGCGAGGGATGTGCCACGCGCTCGAAAGCCCAAGAAGGCCGAGCGCTAATATTCGATCAGGTAGATTGAACCTTGAGAGACTTGTTGGGCTTGCTCGATTGGCAGCCAACGTACTGCGTAACTGGGGCCCCATGAGTCGCTGACGGCGATTTCTTCAGTTTCTTCATTGTAGCCGATGATCATGCAGGCGTGTGAGGCCATTAGGTCCTGATCTAGCTCGACTTGACGTGTTTCGTTTTTGCAACGAGTTTCCCATGATTCCCAGTTGCTATTGTTGCGGCGTTCGAGGCTGCGCTGGTTGACGAATTCGTTGTAGGCGCGTGAGGAGAACATGGTCCAAATGATGGGGAGGCCTTGGTCGATATATTTCTGCACGGTGCGTAGTTTGAGTTCACCGTTGATTCTTTTCATCGTGCGGTTCTGTGAACTGACGTAGCTGTCGATTGAATCAATGATCTTTGAGAGCGAGGTGCCGCCGCCAATTTGAGTCTGGCCGGCCATTGCCAAAATGTACATGTCGGCCGGTATCTGCATATAGCGCAGATACCGCTCAAAGGTGGCTGGAACGCAATAGCCCTTAGGGCCTTGGTTTACCATTGGAATATTGCCCACCCAGATGTCGCCGTTTGCTTCGCTCACAACGTTTTCAACAGTCAATTTACGTAGGCTTGCGTCGGACAACTTTTCGCCGCGGCCTTTGTTGTCGGCGACACTGTTGGGCATGATTCGTAGGCTCGTGTATTCGCCGTCTTGCTCGGCTAGTAGGAAGGCGTGCTGCTTCCAATCCCAGCGATCAATTAGTTGCTTGATGCCACGGCCCGCGCCGAATTGTTGACGCTCTGGCTCGCCGAAGTGCTGACTGAGAAGCGTTTGTATTTGCTTGGCATCGCGGTCAACGGCGCGCTCCATCGCATCGATCTCATCTGTGCTTGGAGGGGCGCTAAATTTGAAGTCGCCCTTATTGGCAAATACGATGCTGATTTGTTGTGGTTTACCGTTGTTGCTATAGAGCACCGCAGAATATGGGCGAGTTTTAAGAATACGATAATCTGCGGACGGATAGTAGCGATAGCTGGATTGGGAATCGGTCTTGGATTCTTGTGGCCATTCTAGGCGCCTCGCAACCGCGTCAGCAGCATCATCCCAGAGTGTGGTATCTGCAAAGAGTTCGATGCCGAGTATGGAATTGATTTCGATGAAGGCATTTTGTAGGCTCACCTCTTGCTCGCTGATCCGTGCTTGGCTGTGTGGAGAGAGCCGATCACGATCCAGCCAAGTGGTTTGGCCGTTCGCCATTTGAATTTGAATTCGAGTGGCTTCGATGGACAGTAGTTCGACTTCTATCGTGGTGCCTGCCTTGTTTGATATCTCAATGGCGTGCAATGAAACCGAGGTAAGAATGGCGAGACAGAGGAGGCGAAGGGGCGTTTTTAAGTTCACGTTTTAAATGGTAAGTTAAAAGGTCGAGTTCGTCAGTTAGATTTTTATGTGAATTCTCCGATGCTACGTGGTCGATCAGCAATCGGCCGCGAATGTTGTGGCGATGCCGCGCGAGCGGCGTCTTGTTGGCGGTTCGTAGACACGATTGGCATCGCGTCGCTACGTGGTCGATCAGCAATCGGCCGCGAATGTTGTAGCGATGCCGCGCGAGCGGCGTCTTGTTGGCGGGCGGAGACGCGATTGGCATCGCGTCGCTACGTGGTCGATCAGCAATCGGCCGCGAATGTTGTGGCGATGCTGCGCGAGAGGCGTCTTGTTAACGGTTCGTAGACACGATTGGCATCGCGTCGCTACGTGGTCGATCAGCAATCGGCCGCGAATGTTGTAGTGATGCCGCGCGAGCGGCGTCTTGTTGGCGGGCGGAGACGCGATTGGCATCGCGTCGCTACGGGGCCGATCAGCAATAGGCCATGAATGTTGTAGCGATGCCGCGCTAGCGGCGTCTTGCTTGTTGGGCGGAGACGCGATTGGCATCGCGTCGCTACGTGGTCGATCAGCAATCGGCCGCGAATGTTGTGGCGATGCCGCGCGAGAGGCGACCTGTTAACGGGGCGGGGTGGATTAAAATGCTTGCTCGTCGCTTGGCGGCTCCATCAAGCTGTGTGTTCCTCTTACTATTGATCGGCTATGAGTCAAAATACTGCTTCCACACGTAATCCTTGGTCTTGGGTGCCGACTGGTTATTTTGCCGAGGGGCTGCCTTACGTAATGATTACTTGGGTGGCAGCCACGATGTTTAAGTATCTGGGGCATGATAATACCGACATCACGCTGTGGGTGGGCAATATTACGCTAATGTGGTCTTTGAAGCCACTGTGGGCCGCCTTCTTGGAGATGTTCAAGACTAAGAAATGGATCGTGCTGGTGACGGAGTTCAGCATGGTCGGGCTGTTGGCTGCGTTGGCGCTGTGCTTACAGTTACCGGGTTATTTTACAATTTCGATAGGGATCTTGTGGCTGATGGCTTTTGCTTCGGCGACACATGATATCTGTATGGATGGCATCTATATCACCACTTTGGACCGGCGCTCGCAGGCTAAGTTTGTGGGGATCCAAGGCATGTTTTGGAATGTGGGGCGCTTCTTTTCATCGACTGTAATTCTATTTGTGGCGGCCTATTGGGGGCAGGCGGAGTCCTCTTCGTGGACGATCGCATGGATGGTCGCGGCGGCAGTGATGGCTGCCTTGGCGGGCTATCATCTGTTTTTCTTGCCGCAGGGCGAGGTGACGCAGCGGCCAGAGAATTTCAAACAGGTCTACTCGACGTTTTTTGATGCTTGGGCGGATTTCTTTCGCAAGCCGCAGATTTGGGGCATGCTGGCATTTGTGTTTTTGTTTCGGAGTGGAGAGGGCTTACTTTTGGGAGTGGGGCATCTGTTTTTGCAAGCACCTGTGGCCGAGGGCGGCGTGGGCCTGACCTTGGGGGAAAAGGCTACGATTGATGGGGGCTTGAGTATACTGATGGCGCTGGCGGGGGGCTTTTTAGGTGGCCTCTTTATTTCACGCTATGGTTTGAAAAAGACGCTTTTCACGATGGCGATCTGTCTGAATGTGCCGAATTTGACTTATGTGTATTTGGCCTATGTGGCCGCGCCAGATGTGCAGATTTCACTCGTTACAGTGACCAGTATGGTGGTGATTGAGAAGTTCTTCTATAGCTTTGGTTTTGTGGCCAATATGCTCTACATGATGCAGCAAATTAGCCCAGGGAAATATCATATGACGCATTACGCCTTTTGCACGGCGTTGATGAATCTAGTGCTTTGGCCCACCATTGCGGTGAGTGGTTATTTGTCGGATCGCTATGGGTATCTGACTTTCTTTGTGATTGTGATGTTTGCGACGGTCCCCTCTTTTTTTGCGGCATGGTTTGCGCCGTTTCCGCGTAGTGCAGATGAGGCATCCTAAGACCACGATCGATTCGAATTATCATGAATACCCCCAAAATAGATATTGCTGACACTTGGCGTTCGAGCTCGCCTACCGCGGGTGTGCCTGACTTGCTGATTGAGCGTGAGGGGCGTATGCAACAGCTCGATGGGCAGTTGAATTTGAAGCATGATTTCGGGGCAGTCGGTCCTGTGGACTGCCCGATCGCATACGACCCCGTGCGTCGCTTAGCCTTCCGCTATGTGAGTGCTGCCGGCTACCGAGGGCGTGATTATAGTCAGCTGCGGGCGTTTTCCGTGGCAGCGGGGGAATCGTATTCGCTGTTGGAACTGCCTTTAAATCAGTGGGCGCTCTGGATGCTAGAATGGATCGCTTCGACGCAGGGGGCCGCGGGCCAGTTACTCGGCTTACATGCGATGGATCGGCCGGGAGAGGATCGTGTGGTGATTGAGCATCGCTTATTTAGTTTGAAGTTGGGGGCGGATCAATTGCGACTGCGCCCGATATGTCGCGATGCGTACAAGCCCTTGGCATTTAGCCGTCGGCGTGGAGAGTTTATATTTGCGGGCGCGGAGGGGATCTACCTGCTGGGCCTGAAGGGGGAGCGTCAATTGACTTTGCCGCCAGAGTCTGATGCGGGTGGTGAGGGAGCCGCTTTTCATCCTTCCGGCGCAGCGGAAGCCGTCATTGGTGGGGACGGTTTGCACCACTGGGATCTGGAGCGCAATCTCTGCCGCCGGCTCACGCGTAATGGGCGGCACCCGGTTTGGACGCCTGATGGGCGCGGTGTGTGGTACCGTGAGAGTAGTGCGGATGTACACTATTATGATTTTGAGCAGGATCGCACGCATCGGGTGCTCGGTTTGGCTTCGCAGCGACATCCCGAGTTCTGGCATGCGCGGCCAGTCTGCTTATCGGCCGATGGGCGCTACTTGGCCACCTCGTTAACGCATAAAGTGTTGCGCGGTGTAAGCCAGAAAGGGACTGCCACGGGCACTCGTGAGCGGGTCTACGCTCACGAGCACCAGCTTTTAGTGCTCGATTTGGAGCGTCAGACCTATTGGGGGCGTGCGGGCTACGCGAGCCAGCTGTGTTGGGCGCAGTAAATTCAGCACTCGCTAGAGTAATTGGGCACCATCCCCTGCGCGAGTGTGAAAGATGGAGGGCTGTAGCTGGTGCTTTGCTTCGAAGGCCGTCGCGATCAGATCGGCGTGTGTTTGCCCGAAGTCGGCATCGGTCAGCGCCATGACTGCGCCACCGAAGCCGCCACCTGTCAGGCGAGCCCCATAAACATTGGGCTGCTGCTTTAGTAGATCGACTAGCGTGTCCAGTTCTTCGATACTATTATTAAAGTTCACGCGTGAGCTTTCGTGTGAGGCATTGAGTGCACTGCCCACTGCCTTTAGATCATTTTGAGCGAGGGCGGCCTGGACTGCTTGCACACGTGCGTTCTCTCCGACGACGTGGGCGGCGCGGCGGTAGAGTAGCTCATCGATTTTGGGCTTCGAGCTTTCGAGTTGAGCCTCTGTGATCTGGGACAGGTTTTGTGCGTCTGGATAATCGACTTGTAGCTGTGCCAGTGCTTCGTGGCATTCGCGGTGGCGGTCGGCATAGGCGGAATCCACGAGCGCGTGCTTCTTGTTGGAATTAAAGATCCAGAAGTGGGCGCCCTCTGGCATCGGCTCGGTTGCGAAGCTTTCTGTGGCGCAGTCGATCTTGACCAAGTGGTCTGCTTGTCCAAAGGCGGAGACTCCTTGGTCGAGAATGCCGCAGGGCATGCCGACAAATTCATTTTCGGCTTTGCGCCCGATGCGAGCGAAGCCGGCCGTGTCGGTTTCGAAGCCGTAGAGAGCGGCGAGTGCCTTGGCGGTGGCGAGCTCGAAGGCCGCACTGCTACTCATGCCCGCGCCTGCGGGCAGGGTGCTGGTGACTGCCATGTTATAGCCGGTTGGCGTGCGCATGCCGAGTTCGGTCATGACTTGGGTGACGCCGATGGGATAGTTGGTCCAAGAGTCTGGGCCACTCAGTGGCTGATAGTTGCCCAAGTTGAGCTCCACTAGATCACCGGCATCGCTGACGATTTGTATTTGCTCGTCATCACGTAGGCTGACTGCAATCGTGATACCTTCGGTCACGGCGGCTCCCATTACGAGGCCTCCATTATAGTCGGTATGGTTGCCGATAAACTCAATCCGGCCCGGTGCAAATGCGGAGTGGCTGGGTTGGCCTGAGAAGTGTCTCTGGAAGAGTTGTGCGGACAGATTGTCTAGGGGGGGCATATTATTGTACGGGTTCAGATTTTTTGGCCCAAGAGTCTCGGAGCGCGACTGTGCGGTTGAACACCAGTGCGTCCGCTTGGCTGAGTTGATTGTCGAGGCAGAAATAGCCGATACGCTCGAATTGGCAAGTTTCTCCGATCGGCAATTCTGCGAGGCTTGGCTCGCAGAGTGCGATGGTTTCTGTCAATGAGTCAGGGTTAACAAACTCTGTGAATGCGCGCTCCTTATCGGCCTCAGGCTTTTCGACGGAGAAGAGGCGGTCGAATAGGCGCACTTTTGCTTTTAAAGCATGCTCGGCGCTGACCCAGTGGATGACGCCCTTGATCTTGCGATCTTCGGGGTTTTTGCCTAAGGTGTCGAAGTCGACGCTGCACAGTAGTTTGGTGACATTGCCGTCGGCATCCTTCTCGCAGTCATCGCATTTTATGACATATGCGCCACGCAGGCGTACTTCGTGCCCTTTCTTTAAGCGTTTGAACTTTTTGTTGGCTTCTTCGCGGAAGTCGTCCTGTTCGATGAAAAGTTTCTTGCCAAAGGGGATCTTACGAGTGCCCGCCGATTCATCTTCAGGATTATTAATGGCATCCACTTCGATGGTTTTGTCTGCGGGCCAATTGGTGAGTTCGATCTCGAGTGGTTCAAACACAGCCATGCGGCGAGAGGCGGTGCGGTTGAGTTCCTGGCGCACCGCGTGTTCTAAAAGTGCGACATCACTAGTCGAAGGCGTCTTGGTAATGCCGACAGTTTGGCAGAAGTTTCGGATGGCGGCGGGCGGATAGCCGCGGCGGCGCATGCCTGATAGGGTGGGCATACGTGGATCGTTCCAGCCGTCGACGTGATTCTCCTCGACGAGTGTGCGCAACTTACGCTTGCTCACCACCGTGTAGGTTAGGTTTAGACGTGCAAATTCCGTTTGCTTGGAGGGGAAGATGCCGAGCTTCTCAATGAACCAATCGTAGAGTGGGCGGTGATCTTCAAACTCTAGCGAGCAGAGTGAGTGGGTGACTTTCTCCAGCGAGTCGCTTTGCCCATGTGTAAAATCGTAGCTGGGGTAGATGGACCAAGCATCGCCCACGCGGTGGTGGTGCATGCGCTTGATACGGTACATCACTGGGTCGCGCATGTTCATGTTCGGGTGCGCCATGTCGATTTTGGCGCGTAGCACCTTGGCTCCGTCCTCGAATTCGCCGGCGCGCATACGCTTAAATAGGTCGAGGCTCTCGGCGGCTGGGCGCTCACGGTGCGGGCTGGGCTTGCCTGGCTCTGTGATCGAGCCACGAAATTCGCGCATTTGCTCGAAGCTGAGCTCGTCGACATAGGCGTCGCCCGACTCGATGAGTTGGCAGGCCCATTGAAAGAGCTGCTCGAAATAATCGCTGGCAAAGCAGATTTTTGCCCAGTCGTAACCAAGCCATTGAATGTCTTCTTGAATGGCTTGTACGAACTCGTCGCTTTCTTTTTCAGGGTTCGTATCGTCGAAGCGGAGGTTGCAGAGGCCGCCGAATTCTTTGGCGATTTCGAAATTGAGACAGATCGCCTTGGCATGACCGATTTGCAGGTAGCCATTCGGTTCAGGGGGGAAGCGCGTCTGCACGCGGCCATCGTTTTTACCAGCAGCCACGTCAGCGGCCACCATTTGGCGGATGAAATCAGTAGGAGTCTCTGTAGAGTCGTCGGACATAAGCGGCATAGGAAAACGCAGCTTACTTAATTCTGCCAGTCAAAAAGATCGGTGATTCGGCATATGTTTTAATCCGTATCCTGGGCGAGTAATATGTCGTCGGGGTTGACTTCGACGGTGATCTCTTGGCCTAGAAACTCGAGTAAGACTTGGATACGATTTTTGGCAGTCAGTTGGGCTAACACTTTGCCGTTCATCCCTTTTAGGGAGCCGGTGATGACTTCGATTTCGGCGCCTGGTTCGATACTGAGGTCGGGGGCTTCGATGATGCCTTCGGGGATGCTGGCTTGGAGGTTGCGGATGATGTGTTCAGGTATGACACGCCGTTCACCGAGTTCGACCATTTGTGTGATGCCCTGACTGTGCACGACTTGGCGTGCGTGTGCATGGTAATTGAACTTTGCAAAAATGTAGCCTGGAAACATGGCCTCGGTGAAGCGTTTTTTGCCGGTGCGCGTTTTTTTGACTTGGCTGACACGGGGGCAAAAAACATCCACCTCTTCTAGGCGATCGAGTATCGCCGCAGCGATATGTTCACGCTTGGTCTGCGTGCGTAGGCAGAACCAATCTTTTTTGGGGCTGGAGTCATTTTTTGGCATGGCAGATGGTTGAACTGGAAGCTAGTTGGCTGGGTATGAGTATCAACGGTAAAAAAGCGGACATCCTATGGATTTGAAGCTTATTTGTTTGCTTGAGTTGATTCTCTTTTCATGAGTGCCTATTAATAATTCAATATGTCAAAGAATGATCACTAATCGCACACAGGGTTTAAGGCTTCTTAGCCATGGGTTTGTTGCGCTTTTTATGCTATTGCTGTTTAGTGTCGCGTTGATGTTTGCCGTTCATGTGTTGGAGGTGATCGATCCTTTTGACGTGAATATGCCGCTTTATATATTGGCGGTGTTCCTCGCCGGGGTGTTTTCAACTCGGTTTAAGGAAGATCGTGTTGAGGGTAATGATATCAGCACTTTTCGCTGGGTAGGAGCGATTCGTAAGGCGAACTATCAGACTATGGTGCTTGCTCTGATGCTTTTTGCAGTTGTTTTTACTACGCGTGACAAGTCTGTCAGTCGCTTGCTGATAGTGTCTTTTTTAATGATGTATTGGGTGACTGCGGTGCCGCTGAATCGATACATTCCTGATTGGATTGCAGGTTTCGCCTTTCGTGGACATAATTCTGTGCGCACAATTTTTCTAGGTAGCGAGAAGTCTGCGCGACATTTAGAGGCTTGGGCAAAGCATCAACCGTTTTATGGGATCGATATTATCGGCCTGATCACTTATGAGATGTCGACGGATTTAAAGCTCCGGATGCCGATTTTGGGTGAGTTTATGGATATGTCGCTTATCATAGAGGCGTATAAGGTGAACCAAGTGGTGCTGCTAGAAACTCGTGATTCGGACTGGTGGGTGGATTCGGTTATGGATATCTGCGAAAAGGCTGGTTGCCGAATTTTAATTTATAATCCCTGGGAAGAGTATTTTGATAAAGAATTGATCCCAGTTAGCCAAGGCGGGCATACTTTTTTTTGTTTGCAAGAAGAGCCGCTGGAGAACCCATTAAATCGTGTATTAAAGCGAATGCTTGATATCTGTATCTCTTTGCCTGTCGTGATTTTTGTGATACCGCTGCTTTGTTTATTTGTGAAGCTTGTGCAGATGAGGCAATCGCCTGGGCCTTTATTTTTTAAGCAAGAACGCTCGGGCCAGCGTGGTCGTAAATTTCAAATTCTTAAGTTTCGCAGTATGCACGATCGTGGGGCAGATCGTTCGCGTGAGGGGGAACAAGCGAAACCGGGGGATGATCGAGTCTATACTTTTGGTGAGTTTTTGCGCAAGAGTAGTATCGATGAGTTCCCGCAGTTTATTAATGTCCTTTTGGGCAATATGAGTGCGATCGGTCCTCGACCTCATATGATTCAGCACGACGACGAGTTTAGTGAGCAAGTGAACATTTACCGCACGCGCCACTTTGTGAAGCCGGGAATCACAGGGTTGGCGCAATGTAAAGGATTTCGTGGAGAGGTGACGGAGCTCTTGTTGATTGAAGAGCGCGTGCGCTATGATTTGCAGTATATCCGGAATTGGTCGATCTGGCTCGACCTGTGGATTGTGTTTAAGACCGTACTGCAAGTGATTAAGCCGCCCAAGACGGCTTACTAGGTAGCTTGCTGGGGGCTTGCCGAATTGAATGAGGCATGCAAGCAGGCCTTGCGTCCTCTTTGCATGACGCGCTTGAAGTTAGGTGGCCTGCGCTTGAGGCTAAATTTTCTGTGGCACGCCATTGCGACTGCGAGTTGAATGTTGAAGCTTTAGATCTAGGCACAAAAAAACCGAAGCGCTCACTGCAGGGAGACTCGGGGCACTTGGCTCCTTGATTCTGCTGAGTGATGCGCTTCGGCGATGCGGCCTAAGCTTTAATCCGGACGCTTGAAGCGGCGCGCGGGCTTTTTGTCGCCACCAGCTGCTGGACCGCTGGGACGTGAGCCGCCTTCTGCTTTCTTGAATTTTCCGCCAGCGATTTTGCTTTTGGTTTTGAAAGGTTTCTTGTGCTTGCCGGCATCATTCCACTTGCGGTCGTTGTCGCCGCCACGTTCGTTGCCGCGTTTTTGGTAGCCGCCTCCGCCGTGCTTTTTGCGGTAACCGCCGCCGCTCTTATAGCCACCGCCTTTTTTGCCGCCTCCCTTGCGTGGTGGGTTGGGATCGAAGGCTTCATTGTCTTCAGCGATCTTTTCACCTTCGCGGCCTTCGTCGTTGCCGAGTAGATCGAACAGTGCGCTGGCGATGTCGGTCGGTGTGTGTCCTGCGTCCAATAGGCGGTCGACGAGGTCGTCGTGACGTTTGAATTTTCCTTCTTCGAGTGTGCTGCGGACTTGCTTGAAGACCTTATCTGCCTTGCGCCCTTCAACGTCTTCGAGACTTGGGATCGGCATACGCTTAACGACCTGGCGTGTGTAGCGCTCGATGGTTTCGAGGCGGTAGATGTCGCGGCCATATACGAAGGTGACGGACTTGCCCGAGCGTCCGGCGCGACCGGTGCGGCCGATGCGGTGGACATAGTCCTCGGGGTCGTGGGGCAGGTCGTAGTTGAACACGATGTCGACGTCATCGATGTCGAGTCCACGGGCGGCTACGTCGGTCGCTACAAGTAGCTCCACGGAGCCGTCTTTGAAGCGCTTGATCACGCGCTCGCGGTTAGCTTGTGTAATGTCCCCATGGATACGGTCGGCCACGTAGCCACGTGCGGTGAGCGCTTCGGTGGCATCTTCCACCATTTGCTTGGTGTTGCAGAAGACGATGCCGCGCGGGTTGGTCTCTAGGTCGAGTAGGCGGCAGAGTACTTCGATCTTTGAGCGATTGCGTACTTCGTAATACGTTTGTTCAATCGTGTCGACGGTCAGTGACTTACGCTCGATCGAAATCTGCTTGGCTTGGTGGCTGAAAGTTTTGATCAGGCCTTCGACGGCGCGATTCATTGTGGCGGAGAAGAAGAGCGTCTGGCGATCTTCCGGCATGTCGCCGAGGATGATTTCCATGTCCTCACGGAAGCCCATATCGAGCATACGGTCGGCTTCGTCGAGAATGCAGAGACGGATGCTATCGGTGCGGAGTGTCTTGCGTCGGAGGTGGTCCATTACGCGGCCAGGGGTGCCGACCACGATGTGGGCGCCTTTGCGTAAAGCACGCATTTGGCGATCAAGAGGTGCGCCACCATATACGGGCACGGCGACTAGGCCCTTGAGTGCTGCGGCTAGGCGGTGGATTTCTTCGCAGACTTGCACGGCGAGTTCGCGAGTTGGGCAGAGCACTAGCACTTGCGTTTCGGCGCGATCGATGTCGATGAGGTTCAGTGCAGGCAGGCCGAATGCGGCAGTTTTTCCCGAGCCAGTCTGCGAGAGACCGACGATGTCGTGGCCTTCCATGGCCACTGGGATGGTTTGTGCCTGAATGGGCGAGGGCGATTCGAAGCCGAGGCGTTCAATGCTCTCAATGAGTTCAGCGCGCAGGCCGAGGTCTGTGAATTTTGTATCCATAATATCTGTAAATATGCCCGTTGACCGGATATTTACCGATACTTGAGCGCGTGGTGGAAGCAGCCTTCTTAGATTGGCCTTCCTTGTAGTGAGGCGCAGGGCTTTGACAGCTCAAACGGAGATGACAAGGATTAAAATATGTGAGCAGCTTTATTCTTTAGGCTTTTGTGGGAGCGTTAATGTGAAAGTGCTGCCTTGCCCGAGTTCACTTTCTGCAGTCAGTGTGCCGCCAATGAGTTCGGCTAGTTTCATGGTCAATGATAGGCCGAGGCCCGTGCCGCCGAAGTCGCGCTGCGTTGTTGTAGAGCCTTGCACGAAGGGTTCAAAGACGCGCTTCAAGGTTTCTGCATTCATGCCAATACCAGTGTCTTTTATTTGTATGCTGACTTGGTCGGTGTCCACTTGAGATAGACGCATCTCGATGCTGCCGCTCTGGGTGAACTTGCGTGCGTTGTTGATTAAGTTAGAGAGTATTTGCCGAATGCAACGCTGGTCGGAGATGATTGGAGCGACCTGCTCGTCTATGTGAATGTCGCAATCCAGGCCTTGCTCGCGGATCAACTGGCTGAACAGCTTGGCTTCTTTTCTTAGGACACCTGCGAGATCAACCTTTGCCCATGTCACGTCCATCTGGCCGGACTCGATTTTAGCGCTATCGAGTAGGTCGTTTAGTATTTCAAGCATACCTTGAGCACCGTCGAGAATGGTTTGGCTCATCTCTCGAACTTCATCGTCTTGGGTGTCGCTTAGGATCATTTGCGCAAAGCCCATGATTCCGTTGAGGGGATTACGGATCTCGTGGCTAGTTTGAGCGATGAGGAAGTCTTTCGACTCGCTTGCGCTGAGTGCATTCTCGCGGTCGTGTTTGAGGCGTAATTCCCGCTTAACTTCACGTGTGATGTCTGCAGCGATCGAGTGGAATTCAGTGATGGCGCCTTCGCGGTTTTTACGTGGCACGTTGTGCCAGCGGCAGGTGATGCGGCGTCCGCTTTTGGTGACGTTTTCATTTACTTGAGTGCGAACTCCGTCTTGTCTGAGGGTATTGATGCCTTCCTGGAGTATGGGCATCGCGCTCGTCGGTACGATGAGGTCAATCTTCTGTCGGCCTACGACCTCTTTAGCCGACCATCCGAACAATAGTTCAGCTTCTTGATTCCAGTGGGTGATGGTTCGGTTGATGTCCCATACTATAAAGGCGAGCGGTGCGCCCTCAAACATGTTCTGGTATTCATTTTCCCGTTCAGACAGGAGTTCGTCGCTGACTTTGCGCCGCTTGATTTCGGCTTCAAGGCGTCGTCGTCCATGCCATTCTTTCCAGGCGATGAGCCCTAGGCTAAGAATACTGAGCAAGCCAATTCCAATCAGCTTTAGGGGGTAGCGTTCGCTGAGTGGTAAAGCATCGCGATATAGCATCGCCTCAAGGTCGGGAATCTCGTCAATCATTCCGACGCTTTGGAAAGTTTCTGCGATATGTTTCCAGCGTCCTATGTGCATATAGCCGATCTCGATGATTTCTGGGCGTATGAGGTCGATCGAGCGTAGTGCTTCGTATTCGAGTGCTTCGCGGCTTTTGATCGTTGGGTATTTTTCAAGTATCAGCTCGATGATTGAATATGGGTTTTTAAGCGCGTAGTCCCAGCCTTTGAGGCTAGCTCGTCTAAAGGCAGCGACCGTGTCTGGGTTGCTTTTTGAGAATTCTTCGGTCGTAAATAGGATGTCGCTATAAAAATCGATCCCAGCGCTACGTGGGCTGAATATTAGGGGTTGCTGTCCGAGTGCTCGGATCGCGAATGGTTCATCGGTGATGTAGGTTGAAATGGCGTCCACTTCACCATGATGGAGTGGGAGTGGGGAGAACGTGTGATCGATGAACTGGATGGATTCTAGATCGATTTGCTCCGCTTTAAGCATGGCTATGAGATCCGCGGATCCAGGCTCTAACATGATGCGCTTACCTGCGAGGTCGTGAATGCTTTGTATTTCATTTCCTTGGATCGCTGCGAAAGCATTCGGGGAGTGTTGGTATATGGCAGCGAGTGCTTGAATGGGAGTCTCGGAGGCCTGAATCAGTAGCAGGTCCGCACTCGAGACACCGAAGTCTGCCTCACCTGCTAGGACTACATCGGTTGGTTTTCTGTCCTGGCTCGCTTCCAGTAGTTGGACTTCAAGTCCTTCAGCTGCGTAATAACCTTGCTCAATGGCTGCATAGTAACCTGCGAACTGAAACTGATGCAGCCATTTTAGCTGTAAACTTACTTTCTCCATGCCGCAGGCTGCGTTGCTTGTGAAGAAAGCGAGTATGCTGAGAATTAAACCGTGCCGGAAGGCTTTCATAATGGAAGTGGTACTCTGATTTTAGCTTAGGTTATGTAAAGCTGTAAGTGCAGATGTCGTCTTGTCAGTGAGCAGAGAGCTTAGAGCTGTTGTGGAGGGGGCGCTCGATTGCGTTTTGGCGGGTTTATTAGTAAAGGATCGGGATTGTCGTCGGACGCGAAGTCGTAAATTTTACACAATTTGAAATAAGCCCTTGATTTGTCACTTGTTCGAATACTATGCCAAAGAATGTCCGAATCTTGGAAAATAGCTGCTTTCTACCATTTTACTGATCTGCCGGATCGCGATGCCTGGGCGGAGCGTATGGTGGATCATGGTCTAAAAGTGGGCTTGCGTGGCACACTTATCTTTGCGCCGGAGGGAGTGAATTCAACGTGCGCTGGCTCGCATGAGGCGATTGATGCGACGATCGCCTTGCTGAAGTCCGATCCTCGTTTTGAGGACATGGAGGTGAAGTATTCCTATGCGGACTTTAATCCTTTTCCGAAGTTTAAGGTCAAAAAGAAGCCTGAGATTGTAACTTTTCGCCAGGAGGGGGCCGATCCGCGTGAGGATGTGGGGACCTATTTGGAGCCTGAAGAGTGGAACGATCTCATTATGGATCCCGATGTGATTACGATTGATACGCGTAACGACTACGAGGTCGAGGTGGGGCAGTTCAAAGGAGCCATCAATCCTAAGACGGGAGATTTTACAGAGTTTGCTAAGTTTGTAGATGAACACCTTGAGTCGCAAAAGGGGAAGAAAATCGCCATGTATTGTACGGGGGGCATCCGTTGTGAGCGCTCGACCGCTTATTTGAAGAAAAAGGGCTTTACTGAAGTCTACCACTTGAAGGGGGGGATTTTGCGCTATTTAGAAGAGATGCCTAAGGATCAGAGCCTTTGGGAGGGGGATTGCTTCGTTTTTGATTATCGCGTCGCTGTGGATCATGATTTGAAGCCTGCAAAGTGGAAAATTGACCCGGCAACCAGTCATCCAAAGCGTATGTCGGAAGATGAAATTGAGAAGATTGCTGAGCGTCGGCGCAGTGGGGCGATTTTTAAGAAGCCCTATACTGTTTAGTGTTTTCTGTTTTGGGATGTTTTTACTCCGTCTCGGAGTAGTTTTTGCAGTCGGGGCTGTGTTAATATGGTCGGCTATCTGTGCACGATGGTCCTGGATGGTGCGTGTGCAATGAGTATAAATGACTGACTGACAATAGATAATGAATATTAGAACTCGAATTCTAAGTAATAAAAGCTGTGCTGCTCTATTCGCGGTGCTCGCATTTTCGCTCAACACGATGGCTGAGGAAGCTGTTACTGCAGAGATCAAGGAGGCGACCTTGACCGGCGAGCATATGGAAGGGGCTGTGACTAGTCTCGATTCTGCGAACAATGTGAGTGGTGAGACCTTGGATGAATGGTCGGCTAATGACTTGCACGATATATTTAAGAATACGATCAGTGTTGCCTCGGGGGGGCGTAGCCAGTCGCAGGATATTTATATCCGCGGTTTGCAGGCCACACTTGCCAATGTGACTGTTGACGGAGCGCCTCAAGTGGGGGCGATCTTTTATCACGCGGGCACTGGGGGTGCCATTGAGCCTGAGCTGCTCAAGGCCGTCAATGTGAGCGCTGGAACGGGCAATGCTCTGAGTGGTGCGGGCGCCCTTGGTGGTGCCATTGCTTATGAGACTAAAGACGGCTTTGAGCTACTGCGTGAGGGCGAGCGTTTCGGGGGGCAGGTCAAAGGGACCGTTTTCTCGACTGGCGAAGGAGGCTATAAGGCCAACATCATGGGCTACGGTTTGATTACTGATGATTGGAGCTACTTGGTCTCCTTGGGACATAGCGACATGGGTAATTATGATGATGGTAACGGTGATGAAGTCTACAATACCGAATATGAGCGCGACAGTGCTTTCTTGAAGGCTTCAGGGCATCTTACTGAGAGTCAGTCGATTTCTGTCAGTTACGAGTACCTAGAGGATGATGGAGCGGGCGGTATCGCGCTGAATAAGGACACAACGCCGAGTGATAGCGTCAATTCGCAGCGCCGTGACACATTGAACGTACATTACGATATCGATCCTTTCAATAATGACTTGGTCAGCATCGAGACCAACGCTTACTATACTAAACGTTCGCTTAATGCGACCGGAAGGGAAGAACTTAGCATTGCATCCGTGGGCTACGATCTGCGTAACACGAGCGTGTTCGGAGCTTTAAAGCTGACTTATGGCACCGACTATCGCGACGATACTTACGAGAGCGAGGGGGATGATGTGGAAGCTGAGAGCAATGTGATTGGCCTCTATGCTCAGGGGGACTGGGATGTTTCCGAATTGTTGACACTCTCTGCTGGTGCCCGCTGGGATCGCTATGCAGCCGAGGCCTACGATGGCACGGATGTCGACCAAAATGGGCTCAGTCCTAATGTGACGGCTATCTTGAAGCCGGTGGAAGGTCTTGAGTTGAGCGCGAGTTACGCAGAGGCGATTCGCGGGTATCAGCCCAACCAGCCGATACTTAATGGTGTGTCGGTCGATCCTGCGGTGGATTATGAGACTTCACGTAATCTAGAGTTCAGTGCAGAATACAGTTTTGGGCATTACTATCTGGGTGCCAGTGTCTATCAGTTCAAGATCGATGATGTGCTCAATACGAATAGTAAGAGCGCCGATATCACAAATTCGGCGGATTATGAGAACGACGGATACGAAATTATGCTGGGCGCAAGATACGATCATTGGAGCTTCCGAGCGGGTGTGACAGAGAATGATCCAGAAACATATTTCTTCAATGGTACAGACGCTGATTCCACGACACTGCTAAACGCTAAGATCGGTCGCTCTTGGTTCAGTAGTGCCGAATATGGCTTTCATCAAATTGGTTTAACGGTTGGCTGGCGCGTGGACTATGTCGAATCCACAGTCGATGATGGCAGGACTAAGGGCTCATATGTCGTGCATGATGCCTTTGCGCGCTGGAAGCCGAGTCAAGTTGAGGGGCTGACTGTGAATTTGACCATCGCCAATGTCTTTGATAAGTTCTATTACGACCACAGCTCATTTGGGACATTTTTTCCCGAGGTTGGTCGCGAAGTCTCACTTGGTCTGACTTACGAGTTCTAGCCCGTGCGCGCGCGTTCAGGCCCCCTGATCTTACTGGAATACAGTAGCTTTTAAAGTGCAGTATTTTTTTGAATTAAGTATTGACTGAGTAGGGGACGGGGGGCACTTTCGCGGGCTTTCCAAAATTCAACCCTTCTGTGTTTTGGATCTCCGGCTCTTTACAATCTAAATCATCATTTGCGATGTGCCCTTGTAGCTCAGTGGTAGAGCGCATCCTTGGTAAGGATGAGGTCGGCGGTTCGATCCCGCTCGAGGGCTCCATTTCGGAATTAACAAGCAACTCAAGTAAACAATCTCTCAACACTAAATAACATCAATCATGGCTAAGGAAACATTCGAAAGAACAAAACCACACGTCAATGTCGGCACTATCGGTCACATTGACCATGGCAAGACAACTACAACTACTGCGATCCTGAAGGTTCAAGCAGACAAGGGCTTGGCTCAGTTCAAGTCTTATGCTGATATTGCTAAGGGTGGTACTGTTCGTGACGCGACTAAGACAGTGACTATCGCTGTGGCACACGTTGAGTATGAAACTCCGACTCGCCACTATGCACACGTTGACTGCCCAGGTCACGCTGACTTCGTTAAGAACATGATTACTGGTGCCGCTCAAATGGACGGTGCAATTCTTGTTGTTTCCGCTGCAGATGGCCCTATGCCACAAACTCGCGAGCACATCCTTTTGGCTCGTCAGGTTGGTGTTCCAACAATCGTTGTATGGCTCAACAAAGTTGACCTTCTTGATGACGAAGAGCTTCTTGAGCTTGTTGAGATGGAAGTGCGTGATCTTCTTTCCAAGTATGAGTATCCTGGCGATGATATCACAATTGTTCGTGGTTCCGCAACAGCTGCTCTTGAGGACAAGCCAGGTGGTGCTGATGCAATCACTGCGCTTATGGATGCAATTGACAACGATATCGCTGAGCCTGCTCGCGAAATCGACAAGCCTCTCCTTATGTCTGTTGAAGACGTTTTCTCCATCACAGGTCGTGGCACAGTAGCGACTGGCCGTATCGAGCGTGGTGTTGTTAAGGTTGGTGAAGAAATCGAAATCGTCGGTATGGGCGACACTCAGAAGACAACTGTTACTGGTGTTGAAATGTTCCGTAAGCAACTCGATCAAGGTATGGCCGGCGACAATGTTGGTATCCTTCTTCGTGGTATCGATAAGGACGCTATCGAGCGTGGCCAAGTTATTGCTAAGCCTGGTTCGATCACTCCTCACACAACTGCTAAGGCTGAGCTTTACGTCCTTTCTAAGGATGAAGGTGGCCGTCACACTCCTTTCTTCGATGGCTACCGTCCACAGTTCTTCTTCGGAACAGCTGACGTTACTGGTATCATCAAGTGCCCAGAGGGTGTTGAGATGGTTATGCCTGGCGACAATCTTACAGTCGAAATCGAACTCGGTAAGAAGATCGCTATGGAAGCCGGACAGCGTTTCGCTATTCGCGAGGGTGGCCGCACAATTGGTGCCGGTCGTATCGCTGAAGTGATCAAGTAGATCGCTTCGACTTTATAGTTCCAGTTTTTGCCGAGGGCTCTCCATGGGCCCTCGGCTTCACTGTTATTTTGTAGAATACAGGTATACCTATTACAGGAGAGTAGTTCAATTGGTAGAGCAACGGTCTCCAAAACCGTAAGTTGTGGGTTCGAGTCCCTCCTCTCCTGCCATTTTATAATTCATGAAAAATCCATTCACAAGCATCCGTCTCTTTTATAAGGAGACTTTGACAGAGCTGAAGAAAGCCTCTTGGCCCTCCAAGATTGAGCTGCGTGATTCGACCTGTGTCGTTTTGATCGCCACTGTCATCCTTGGCTCTTATGTCGCATTGATCGACTTCTCGCTTATGAATGGTGTCGAATTGCTCACCTCTTGGGTGCGCTAGTAGAGCCAGCGGCTCGGGGGCTCCGGACTGCTTGGTCCTTTGAGTGCTTCAGCCATTCGCGCCAGTTGAGCGCTCTTTTCGATTTTACACTTTTAGTTATTCTGCCGCACGCGGCTTCATCTTCCCGTCTTAGACTCTATAATGTCAGATTCCTCTTCCATCACAGGCCCACGCTGGTATGCTGTTCAGACCCTTTCGAATCAAGAGGGTAAGGCAAAGAAATATCTTGATAAGTTCATCGCTGTTGAGGAGATGGAGGAGTTCGTCTTTGACGTGCTCATGCCTACCGAGACTGTGACTGAGGTCAAGGCCGGTAAGAAAAGCACCAAGACTCGTAAATTTTACCCCGGCTATATTTTCGTCAACATGCGTCTTTACGACGATGATGGCAAGTTGTTGCAAAAGCCTTGGTATTTTGTCCGTGAAGGCCACGGTGTTATTAATTTTGTCGGAGGCGACCACCCGACGCCGTTGAAGAAAAGCGAGATTGATCGCATTCTCAGTCAGGTCGAAGATGCCGAAGGTAAAGAAAAGCCGAAGATCGAGTATGATATCGGTGAAATGGTCAAAGTTAACGATGGTCCCTTTGCGAATCTCGTTGGCAAAATTGAGGAAATCGACCCAGACCGGGGCAAACTTAAGGTTTCCGTATCTATTTTCGGGCGTTTCACGCCTGTTGAACTTGAATACTGGCAAGTCCAGAGAACAGAAGAAAGCTAATCCGACATGTCTAAGAAAATCACAGGACAAATCCGTCTCCAATTGCCAGCAGGCGCCGCAAATCCAGCACCTCCCGTTGGACCCGCTCTTGGTGCTCAAGGTGTTAATATCATGGGGTTCTGTAAGGAATTCAATGCGAAGACTAAGGATCAAGCAGGCATGATTTTGCCTTGTGTGATCACTGTCTACGCAGACCGTTCTTTCAGTTTTATCCTTAAGTCGCCACCGGCTGCGATTCTTTTGAAGAAGGCTGCTGGTATCGCAAAGGGATCTGGTGTGCCTAATAAAGATAGGGTCGGCCAGGTCACTCGTGCACAAGTGCTCGAAATCTGCGAGATCAAGAAGAACGACCTCAATGCTAAAAACGAAGAGGCTGCTTTCAACATTATCGCTGGTACTGCACGCTCCATGGGGCTTGAAGTCGTCGGCTAGGTCTGAAACGAATTTACGTGCCCATCATGTAGATGGACACTATAACCACAAAAGAGATATAACAATGGCAACCCAGCAAATTAAGGGAAGCAAACGCTATCGTAGCGCAGTCGAAATGGCTGATCTTACGAAGACTTACTCGGTCGAAGAAGCGTCTGCGTTACTAAACAAACTACCTAAGGCTAAGTTCGACGAAACCGTCGAAATTTATGCCCATCTCACGGTTGATCCTCGCAAGAGTGATCAAATGGTTCGTGGCACTCTCCAGCTCCCTCACGGTAGCGGTAAAACAGTGCGCGTGATCGTTTTCACCGAAAACCCAGAAGAAGCTAAGGCCGCTGGTGCGGACGAAGCAGGCCTCGATGAACTGATCGAAAAGGTCACTGGCGGTTGGACCGATTTTGATGTCGCAATTTCCACAACCAGCGCTATGAAAAGCGTCCGTAAGGTCGCTCGTGTGTTGGGACCCCGTGGCCTTATGCCGAATCCTAAGTCCGGCACAGTGACTGACGATATCGTCGAAGGTATCAAGCAGGTCAAGGCAGGTCGTGTCGAATTCAAGATGGATAAGACTGCAAACGTCGCCATCGTGGTTGGTAAGCGTTCTTTCTCGCCGGAGCAATTGGCAGAAAATGCAGTTGCTGCAGTCAATGCGCTGATCGAGGCGCGTCCGAAGGCAAGCACTGGCAAATACATTAAGAGTCTTGCTTTGAGCTCTACAATGAGCCCCGGGCTCGCTGTGGACGTAGCTGCATACAACAAAGCTTAAACAAGGACACATAACATGAGACCAGAAAAACAATATCTCGTTGAAGAGGTGAGCAATCACCTTAACAAGTCCGACTACGTATACCTTACGAACTACGAACGCATCACTGTTGATGAAATTGCTGAGCTTCGTGCTCAACTTTCCGAATTTGATGCAGAGTTTCACGTCATCAAGAACAGTATCTTCGGTGTTGCTGCAGCGGCACAGGAGCTTCCTGACTTAGGTGAGTATCTTAAGGGACAAACCGCGATCGTCGTTGGCGGTGATAACCCATCGGGTGTCGCTAAGGTGATCGGTGAGTTCTTCAAGAAGAAGGACAAGGTCGAAATGAAGGCGGGCATCTTGAATGAGCGCGCACTCACAAAAGAAGAAATCGAAGCCCTTGCAAAGCTGCCAGGTCTCGAAGTGCTTCGCGCACAACTTCTCGGCCTACTTACACAGCCTGCGACTGGATTCGTCCGCGTCATCAACGCTGTGCCGCAAGGCCTCGTCAATGTATTGCAAGCCAAAGTTCGCAAAGAAAACGGCGAGTAATCGTTATCCACAAATTTTTAGGCCGTCACTTCTCGCAATTTGTGGGGTGGCGGCCTAATTCACAAAAACAACCATATAAAAATAAGGTTAGAGGGATACTCCCTTTAAATACTCCGACTCTCGGGGTGCTAACCATTGAAAGGTAAAACATCATGGCAGATATCACTAAAGAACAAGTCGTCGAATGGCTCTCCGCACAAACAGTGCTCGAAGTTGCTGATCTCGTTAAAGAACTCGAAGAGAAGTGGGGCGTTAGCGCTGCAGCTCCTGTAGCTGTTGCTGCAGCTGGACCCGCTGCTGCTGCTGAAGCTGTTGAAGAAAAAGACGAATTTGACGTCATCTTCAAGGCTGCTGGCTCTAACAAGATCGCTTCGATTAAGGAAGTCCGCGCTATCACAGGTCTTGGCCTGAAGGAAGCTAAGGACCTCGTCGAAGGTGCACCTAAGCCAATCAAGGAAGGCTGCACAAAGGACGAAGCTGAAGAGATCAAGAAGAAGCTCGAAGCTGCCGGCGCTGAAGTCGAATTGAAGTAATCACGGGAACTCCGAATTATATTCAATAGTTACAAAATTTCACAGTTAGGTGGGCTCACCCAAATCGGGTGAGTCGCGCCTAGCTGTTTTTTGCTTTTCCGCTGAGTCCCACTCAGCAACCTCTCAGAACACACTCATTATACACCGTCACTCGGGACATCCATTATGTCAAAGCGCTTAAATTTCGGTCAACTCAAGGAAGTTATCCAGCCACCCAATCTGATTGAAAATCAGGTCGATTCCTATAAGGAATTCTTACAAATGGACGCGGCTCCCAGCCAACGGAAGACCGTCGGCCTCGAAGCCGTCTTTTCAGAAGTCTTCCCGATCGAAAGTTACGATAGCCGCTGCCACCTTGAATATGTGAGCTATAGTGTTACACCGCCTCGCGAGACTGAGATCGAAGCGATCCGCGAGGGTGTCACATATTCTGTATCGCTTTATGTGAAACTTCGCCTGCGCGAAGAGGACCACATCAAAGACGAAGAAATTTACATGGGTGAGCTACCCATGGTGTCCGAGCGTGGCTCGTTCATCATCAATGGCGCTGAGCGCGTCATCGTCAGCCAGCTGCACCGTTCGCCTGGTATCGCTTTTGAAGAAAGCGTTCACACCTCGGGTAAGATCTTGCACGCCTTCCGTATCATTCCTGACCGCGGCACATGGCTTGAAGTTCAGTTCGACCAAAACGACCTCCTTTATGTCTACCTCGACCGCCGTCGCCGTCGTCGTAAATTCCTACTCACTACTTTGCTGCGTGCGATGGGCTACGGCTCGGATGCAGATATCTTGAACCTCTTCTACGAGATGGATGAGATCACAGTAGCCGATGCGCTCAAGCTCGACTCTGTATCGAACCTGGTCTTGACAGAAGATATCGTGGATGCGGACAAGGGGATCGTGTTGGCACGTGCTTTTGAGCCGCTTACAAAGACGATCATCCGCTCTTTCGAAAAGGCTGGCCTTAAGAAGGTCGTTGCCATCGATACCACAGTGGATGACGGCGCGATCATTCGCTGCCTCAAAAAGGATCCTACCCAGAACGAAGAAGAAGCGCTCAAAGATATTTACAAGCGCCTGCGCCCGGGTGAGCCCCCCACAACTGCCAATGCTAAGGCATTGTTGAAGCGTCTTTTCCAAGATCCACGCCGCTATGACCTGGGTCGTGTCGGTCGCTATAAGCTCAATCAAAAGCTTAAGATGGATACCGATCTTGAGTTCCGTGTGATCGGCGCTGAAGATGTGGTGGAAGCGACTAAATACCTGACACGCCTGAAGCGCGGTGATGGCACACTTGATGATATTGACCACTTGGGCAGTCGTCGCGTGCGCACCGTAGGTGAGTTGCTTGCCAACCAGTGCCGTGTCGGTCTGGCTCGTACAGAGCGTCTGGTTAAAGAGCGCATGACTCTCTACGATCAAAGCGTCGATTCGATCAGCCCTCAGAAGCTGATCAACCCGAAGGCACTCAGCACTGTGATCCGCGATTTCTTCGCTCGCAGTCAGCTGTCTCAGTTCATGGACCAAATTAATCCTTTGGCCGAACTGACTCACAAACGTCGTCTCTCTGCACTCGGACCCGGTGGTCTGAATCGTGAGCGTGCCGGTTTTGAGGTGCGTGACGTTCACCCATCTCACTACGGTCGTATCTGCCCGATTGAGACTCCTGAAGGTCCCAACATTGGTCTGATTAATTCGCTTTCCCTCTACTCGCGCATTAACGAGTTTGGTTTCATCGAGACGCCTTACCGCAAGGTCGTCGATGGCAAGGTGCTCGAAGATGTCGAATACCTCAACGCTGACCAAGAAGAGCCGTACATGATTGCGCAGGCCAACTCTGAGTTGGATGAGAATAGCAATCTGGTCGGTCGCGTGACTTGCCGTAACCAAGACGAGGTGCTCGAGCTTAGCCCGGAAGAAGTTCACTACATGGACGTCTCGCCGAAGCAATTGATTTCCGTGGCTGCAGGCTTGATTCCGTTCCTCGAGCACGATGATGCCAATCGCGCGCTCATGGGATCGAATATGCAACGTCAAGGTGTGCCTCTTCTTCAGTCCGACTCCCCATTCGTGGGCACGGGTATTGAAGAGCGCGTTGCGATTGACTCGAAGACAGTTGAAGTCGCCGATATCGACGGCATCATTGCTCAAGTCGATGCCAACCGTATCGTGCTGACTGCTGACGGTGAGCTGCCTAGCAAGCCTAAAGACTTCAAGACAGATCCTAAGAAGGGTATTTACATCTACGATTTGCGTAAGTTCATGCGCTCCAATGCGGGCACATGCTTCAACCAAAAGCCAATCGTTCATCGCGGTCAGCCTGTGAAGAAGGGCGACATCCTTGCGGATGGTGCTTCCACTCAAGACGGCGAACTCGCAATCGGGCGTAACATCCTCGTGGCCTTCATGCCATGGAATGGGTATAACTTCGAGGATGCGATCCTGATCTCTGAAAAGATCGTCAAGGACGACATCTTTACCTCGATTCACGTCGACGAGTTCGAAGTCACTGCACGTGATACCAAGCTCGGACCGGAAGAAATCACTCGTGATATTCCAAACGTCGGTGAAGAAGCACTCAAGGACTTGAACCACGACGGTGTCATCCGCGTGGGTGCAGAGGTCAAGCCTGGCGATATCCTCGTCGGTAAGATCACTCCTAAGTCTGAAACTGAGCTCGCTCCTGAAGAAAAACTCCTCCGTGCGATTTTCGGTGAGAAGGCTGCCGATGTGAAGGACACCTCTTTGGTCGTCCCATCCGGCGTGCGTGGTATCATCATGGACGTCAAAGTCTCTGCCCGCGTTGATGGTGAGCCTGAGCAAATGTCTGCTTCCGATCGCCGCCGTCAGGTGAAGAAGATCAACGAAGAATACCGCTCACAAAGCGATAAGCTTCGCGAAGATCTCACAGAGGCGCTTTCTAACATCCTACTTGGTGAAAAGATCCCACTGGATGTGAAGAACGGCGAATCTGGTGAAATTATCATTCCTGCGAATCGCAAGATCACTAAGACTTTGCTCCGCCGCTTGGCAGCCGTCTCCAAAGACATCGAGATCGATCCTTCACCGGTTAAGATCAAGATCATGGAGATCGTCAGCAATTACCAAGGTAAGTTTGATGAGCTTGATTACGATCGTGAACGTAAAATCGAGGGCGTCCAGTCCGGCGAAGATGCGGATCAAGGTGTGGTCAAGAGTGTTAAAGTCTACATCGCTAAGAAGCGTAAGATGCAGGTCGGTGATAAGATGGCCGGTCGTCACGGTAATAAGGGTGTGGTCGCGAAAGTGGTACCTGAAGAGGACATGCCACACCTTCCAGACGGCACTCCAATCGAGATCTGCTTGAATCCTCTCGGGGTTCCCTCTCGTATGAACGTGGGACAGGTCTTGGAGACTCACCTCGGTTGGGCATGTAAGAAGCTCGGCATCAAGGTAGCGACTCCTGTGTTCGATGGTATTTCTGAAGCTAAGGTGCGTCAGTACCTTGAGGAAGCAGGTCTTCCTTCCACTGGTAAGAGCATTCTTTACGATGGTCAGACCGGTGAAGCACTCCACCAAGAGGTCGTGGTTGGCTACATGTATATGTTGAAGCTCAATCACTTGGTTGCTTCGAAGATTCACGCTCGTGCAGTGGGTCCATACTCGCTCATTACCCAGCAGCCGCTCGGTGGTAAGGCACAGTATGGTGGTCAACGTTTCGGGGAGATGGAAGTTTGGGCGCTCGAAGCGTATGGCGCAGCCTATACGCTACAGGAGCTGCTCACCGTCAAGTCCGACGATGTTGCAGGCCGCACACGCATCTACGAATCGCTCGTTAAGGGTGACAACAGTCTACAAGCGGGAACGCCTCAGTCGTTCAACGTTTTGATGAAGGAAATCCAAAGTCTCTGTCTCGATGTTCGACTCGGCACCGAAGGGAAGTTCGAGCTCGACACCGCGATCGACGTCTAAAGGGCGCCATCATCCTTTATTCCGCAACATTTCAAAAAAGGTTTACTAAATGAGCAACGAAGTAGCACGCGACGTCCTAGGCTATGAAGCCACCAAATCATTCGACCGTGTCGGCATTACAGTCGCCGCCCCCGAGGCCATTCGCGAATGGTCCCGTGGTGAGGTGAAAAATCCCGAAACGATTAACTATCGCACATTCAAGCCAGAGCCAGGCGGTCTTTTCTGCCAACGCATCTTCGGCCCTGTGCGCGACTACGAGTGCGCTTGTGGTAAATACAAGCGTATCAAATACAAGGGTGTGATTTGCGACCGCTGTGGCGTTGAAGTCACTGTGTCTCGCGTTCGCCGTGACCGCATGGGCCACATCGAACTCGCTGTCCCTGTCTCTCACATCTGGTTCCTGAAGAGCATGCCTAGCCGCCTTGGCTTGCTGCTTGATATCACTGCACGTAACCTCGAGCGCGTTATCTACTACGAGAACTACCTCGTGATCGATCCAGGCAAGACACCGCTTGAAGAGCGTCAACTCCTGACAGATCGTGAATACCTACAGGCCCAAGAAGAGTATGGCGAAGATTCCTTCGTCGCTCGCATGGGTGCTGAAGCAGTGCGCGACGCACTCGCATTGGTGGACTTGGAGTCTACTGTCGTCGAGTTGCACGAGCAAATGCACGCCACTCGCTCGAAGCAGATCAAGAAGAAGATCTCCAAGCGTTTGAAGACCATTCAAGGCTTCATGGAATCCGGCACTCGCCCAGAGTGGATGGTCCTCGAAGTGCTTCCAGTCATTCCACCAGACCTTCGTCCCTTGGTGCCGCTTGAAGGTGGCCGCTTTGCGACTTCGGATTTGAACGACCTTTACCGTCGTGTCATCAACCGTAACAACCGCCTGAAGAATCTTCTTTCTCTGAAGACTCCAGACGTGATCATTCACAATGAGAAGCGCATGCTGCAAGAGGCTGTGGATGCGCTCTTCGATAATGGTCGTCACGGTCGCGCCGTCACTGGTGCTGGCAACCGTCCGCTCAAGTCGCTCTCTGATATGCTCAAGGGTAAGCAGGGGCGCTTCCGTCAGAATTTGCTCGGTAAGCGCGTTGACTACTCCGGTCGTTCCGTGATTGTTTCCGGTCCATCACTTAAGCTGAACCAATGTGGTCTGCCTAAGAAAATGGCATTGGTTCTCTTCGAGCCATTCATCATCCGTCGCCTCAAAGAGCTCGGCTTCGTGCACACCGTTCGCGGCGCACGTAAGATGATCGAAAAGCAGTCGCCAGAAGTTTGGGATATTCTTGAAGAAGTCACAGCAGGCCACCCAGTTCTCTTGAACCGTGCGCCTACATTGCACCGTCTTTCCATTCAGGCCTTCGAGCCTGTGTTGATTGAAGGTGATGCGATTCGTGTGCACCCACTCGTTTGTACTGCATATAATGCTGACTTCGATGGTGACCAAATGGCGGTTCACGTGCCTCTCTCGCTGGAATCAGTGATGGAAGCAAAGACGCTAATGATGGCGACGCACAATATCTTCTCACCATCTTCTGGTAAGCCGATTTTGACTCCATCGCAGGATATCGTTCTCGGTTCCTACTTCCTCACGCTGGACCCACCCGTCAAGCCAAAGGAAGGCGAGCGTCTGCCTATGGTCGTCGATGCCGACGAGCTCGACTCCGCAGTCGTCGATGGTGCTCTCAACGTGCACGATTGGATCAACTACATTAACCCTGACTTCGAAAAGGGAGGCAGTGTATTTGGCAATTCCGAGAAGAAGGTGATCCGCACCACAGTGGGGCGTGTCATCTTCAATACCATCTGGCCCAACGAACTTGGTTTCGTTAACTTCCCAGTGCCTAAAGGCAAGTTGGGTGACCTCATTCTCCAGACCTACAAGACTGTCGGCCGCGAGCGCACCGTCACCACTCTCGACCGCCTCAAGGATACAGGCTTTAAGATCGCAACCCGTGCTGGTGTCTCCATCGGTATCGATGACATGATCATTCCTGCTGCGAAGCCTGGCATTGTTAAGGGCTCTCGTAAGAAGATCGACGAAGTCGAAGGTCAGTATAAGAAGGGTATCATCACCGAAGGTGAGCGTTACAATAAGATCATCGATATCTGGACTGGTTGCACGGATGACATCGCTAAGGCGGTATTCGAAGAGCTTAAGTCCAATGGTGGCAAAGAGTCTGTGAATCCCGTTTACTTGATGATGGATTCTGGTGCTCGTGGTAACAAACAACAAGTCCGTCAGCTTTGCGGAACTCGTGGTTTGATGGCCAAGCCATCCGGTGAAATTATCGAACGTCCGATTCTTTCCTCTTTCCGCGAAGGTCTTTCTGTTCTCGAATACTTCATCTCGACACACGGTGCTCGTAAGGGTCTTGCCGATACCGCGCTTAAGACTGCGGATGCTGGTTACCTCACTCGTAAGCTCTGTGACGTTGCTATGGACTGCATCGTTGAAGACTTCGACGATGGCAACCGTGACGGTGTCTGGAAATATGCGATCTACGAAGGTGACGACGAAATCGTTTCTCTTTACGACCGTATTGTCGGCCGTTGCTCCTCCAACGATATCAAGAATCCGCTCAACCCTGACGAGTTCCTCGTCAAAAACGGTGAACTGATTTCAGAGGAAGCAGCCCGCAAGATCGAAGATGTCGGCGTCGAGCGTGTGAAAGTTCTTTCCGCACTCACCACACGTAAGAAGGTCGGTATCACCGCACTTGAATACGGAATCAATCCTGCATACTCGGCTATGGTCGAGCGTGGCTCTTCTGTTGGTATCATCGCGGCTCAGTCGATTGGTGAGCCCGGCACTCAGCTGACCATGCGTACTTTCCACATCGGTGGTATTGCATCGGGTGTGCTTAAGAATCCTGAAATTAAGATCCGCACCGGTGGTAAGGTTGTTTATAAGGGCCTCCGTATCGTGCAGACTGCAGATGGTGCGAACATCGTTCTTAACAAGACTGGTTCTGTGCAAATCCTCGACGAGGACGATCGCGAAATCGAAACCTATAAGATCGTAGTTGGTTCCGTTCTGACTAAGGGCGACGGTGAAACCATCGAGAAGGGTGAAATCCTCTCCATGTGGGATCCGCACAACATCCCAATTCTCTCCGAGAAGGCAGGTCGTATCAGCTTCACTGATATGATTCCTGGTGTGACTATTAAGCGCGAGCTTGATGAGTCCACCGGTCGTATCGCCACTGTGGTGATCGAGCACAAGGAAGACTTGAACCCTGCGGTCAACATCGTCGACGACTCCGGTAAGACCATTGCTACTTATGCAATTCCTACTGGAGCTCAGGTTGCTGTTAATGATGACGACGAAATCGCTCCCGGCACCATGCTTGCCAAGACCCCACGTCAAGCGTCCAAGACGCAAGACATTACCGGTGGTCTGCCACGTGTTGCTGAGCTCTTCGAAGCACGTCGTCCTAAGGACGCCGCGGAGATGGCTAAGATCGATGGTATCGTTTCCTTGGATGGCACTGTCCGTGGTAAGAAGAAGCTTCTAGTGACCGATCCAGAGTCGGGTGATGAAGAAGCACACCTCATCCCACACGGTAAGCACCTCGTTGTTCAAGTCGGTGACCTCGTCCACAAGGGCCAGAACCTGACAGAAGGTGGCGCCGATCCGCACGAAATCCTCGAGATTCTCGGACCCTCCGCTGTGCAAGACTATCTCATCTCTGAGATTCAAAAAGTCTACCGTCTGCAAGGTGTGGAAATTAACGACAAGCACATCGAAGTCATCATCTCGCAAATGCTTAAGAAGATCCGCATCACCGATCCAGGTGACTCCGACTTCTTCTGGGGTGAGCAAGTTGATCGCTTCACGTTCATGTCGGCCAACGAGCACATTGAAGATGCTGGCGGTATGCCTGCTGAAGGTGAGCCGGTGCTACTCGGTATTACCAAGGCATCGCTTGAAACAGAGTCCTTCATCTCTGCCGCGTCCTTCCAAGAAACCACTCGCGTGCTCACCGATGCCTCCACATTGGGCAAGGTCGACATGCTCAAGGGCTTCAAGGAAAACGTCATCATGGGTCACTTGATTCCTGCGGGCACCGGCCTTCCAGCCTACCGCAACTTGCGCATCGACACTCTCGGTGCCGAGATGGAGCAGCTCAGCCCCGAAGAAGCAGCCGAGCGCATCGAAGGTGTGGCCTTGCCAACACCAGAGTTCAACGCAGAAGGCACGCCCGAGCCCGTAGAAGCGGTCGTTCCTGAAGCGGATGCAATCGAGTCTGATGTTGAGACCACTGACTCACCCGATGCCGAAGCCAGCTAATCGCTAGCTAGGATATTATTTACAAAGAGCCGCCCTGCAAAGGGCGGCTCTTTTGCGTTCAGCCCCACGCAGCAAAGGTTGGAGTCCCGTCTTTAGACGGCCGCGCTGTATCGGTGCGTACTATTGCGGAGGATTAAAACTAGTATTCCTAGCTCTTGCTAAGGGGGATTATTATTTGCTCTTGTAGGACGTTAGTTGATGAATTGTGATATTCGATATATGGCAATACCAGATTTTCAGTCCCTGATGAGGCCTCTCCTTAAAGCTCACGAGGATGGTGAAGAACACCTCAATCGTGATTTAGTAAATGGATTGGCCGATCTTTTTGATTTAACTGAAGAGGAGAGGCGTGAGATGCTGCCTAGTGGCGGAGCTCGTCTTTTTGATAACCGCGTTGGCTGGGCAAAATCTCATATTTCACAAGCAGGCTTACTTGAGTCACCACGTAGAGCCGTATCTATAATCACGGATAAGGGCCGTCAGGTCCTCTCTCAGCATCCTGATCGCGTAGATCTTAAAATTCTTAATGAATTCCAAGAATATCGCGACTTTCGTAATAGGAAGAAACAAAGTGTTGAGTCATCTACGAGTTCAGAGGAAGTTCCCGATGAAGAGGAGCAGACTCCAGAAGAAGCACTTGAAAATGCATATCTAAAAGTCAGATCACAAGTGGAAGCTGATTTGTTAGCCTTAACCATGAGTAATCCACCGGAGTTTTTAGAACAGGTAGTCGTTGATTTAGTGGTTCGCATGGGCTATGGCGGAAGTAGAAAGGATGCTGGCGAAGCGCTTGGACGTTCTGGCGATGAAGGGATCGATGGTATCATCAAGGAAGATCCTTTAGGCTTAGACATTATCTATTTGCAGGCGAAGCGTTGGGAGGGGAGCGTTGGCAGGCCTGAAATTCAAAAATTTGCAGGAGCTCTTCAGGGGCAACGTGCGCGAAAAGGCATCTTTATTACGACCTCTACTTTCTCCAGCGGAGCCCTTGAGTATGTGTCGCACATTGAATCAAAGATCATTCTAATTGATGGGCAGCGTCTTGCGAAGCTTATGTTTAATCACGGAATCGGTGTGGCTAGTGCCTCGAATTATGAAGTGAAGCGAATCGATACTGATTATTTCGCGGAGGTCTAAGCCGCGAATGAACGAATCCATGTGATCAAGTCTTCGATGCCATCGAACGCTTCACGCTTTGCGGCGTGTTCAACGCTCCAGCGACCTGAGCCCACTGTGATCGCAAAACTGGCAGTGTCGTGTTCGCTTGCGATGCCGAAGCCTAATCGCTCCAGAGCGCGCTGTGTCCAGATGCGTTCTAGACCGGCGCCTTCAAGTTTCACTTTTAAGCAGGCCATGGGATGCGTGCGAAAGCTACCCGCGGCTGCGTCCCAATCGAGCTTGTCGTTGGCAAAGACCTCGGCAAATTGCCCATTCAGCGCGAGCGCTTCTGGGGGCCCCTGAATCAATTGCCCCGTAGGCGTCATTAGCCACAGACGATCGGCAAAGCGTAGCGCTAAATCTAAGTCGTGGGTCGAGAGTAGTAGGGCCAGGTTCTCCTTGCGAGCCAAGCTACGCAGGATCGACATCAGTTCCACGCGGCGTGGTAAGTCAAGAAATGCGGTTGGCTCGTCGAGTAGCATTAACTTCGCCTCTTGTGCCAGTGCGCGCGCGATGGATACCTTTTGCCGCTCCCCGTCGCTCAATTCCGCGACTTGGCGGTTGGCCAATGGCATGGCACCGACCGCATTTAGCGACCAAGTGACACGTTCTTGATCGTGAGCCGTCAGCCCGCCAAACCAGCCAGAATAGGGGTGCCGGCCGAGGGAGACTAGCGAGTGCACATCCATCATGCCGGTGGGCATGGTATCCGTCAGCACCACGCTGACAGCGCGTGCCCGTTCTCGCGGTGCGATGGAGTTCAATTCTTGGCCTGAAAGCGTCAATTTGCCCGAGAGCGGGGGTTGCATGCCAGCCAGTGTACGAATCAAAGTCGATTTGCCCGCACCATTGGGGCCGAGTAGGCAGACGAATTCGCCCCCATGCAAGGCGCAGTCGAGTGTCTGTGCGATCGTACTGCTTTCGGCGCCGTGTTGGTAGCCGATGCTCAATTGCTTTGCGGTGAGTAATGCCTCGCTTGCCATCTTAGAACAGTCGCTTCAGTTTACGTTGTTTGACCAGTGCTGCAATAATGACGGGTGCGCCCACCAGTGCAGTAATGGCATTTAGCGGCAGCACTAGGTCCAAGCCGGGCCCACGTGCCACTAAATCGGCAGAGGCGGAAAGTAGGGCGCCCACTAAGATTGAAGCCGGAATGAGCACACGGTGCTGACTGGTTTGAAAAAGATAACGGCTTAAGTGAGGCGCTGCGATGCCGAGAAAGCCAATCGGTCCGCAAAATCCCGTCACCGTGCCTGCGAGTAGCGACGCGCCCAGTAGCACGAAGAAGCGCACTTGTTTCGCGCGCGTGCCCACACTTTCCGCATAGTGTTCGCCCAGTAGTAGCGCATCCAGCGGTTTCATGAAAAGCGCGCTTAAGCCAATGCCGGCTAAAATCGCTGGCGCGAAAAACTTCATTTGTGGCCAACTCACATTGCCGTAGTCGCCAAAAGACCAGTTGATAAAAGACTGTAAGCGTTCGGCCATGCTGAAGAACATCAAGATGCTCACCAGTGCGCCGATGGTGTAGCTAATCATGAGTCCAATGATCAGCACCGACATAATGTCCACGCGTCGCGACAACAGTAACACGACAAAGAGTGTCGCCGCAGCGCCTCCACTGGAGGCTAGGATCAAGAGCATTTGCCCCGAACTCTCCAAGCCATCCGTTAAAGTTAAGCCAACGGGGCCTATGATTAGCAGCACGACGGCGACGCCTAGACTCGCGCCAGAGTTGACACCCAACACAAAGGGATCTGCCAGCGGATTGCGAAAGACCGTCTGCATCAGCAGTCCAGCTGTGCCCAAGGCCGCACCTGCGAGTAGCGCGGTCATCACTTGCGGCAGTCGAAAGTCCACTATGATCTGCCGATGTATCGCGTTGACGCTCTCGTTGCCGAGCAAGGCCTGTAATACCTCGCCCAAAGAGAAATTCGCACTGCCCAAGCAAATGCTGAGAGCCGACACAATCAACAAGCCTAGCCCGATGATCAGAAAGAGCCAAAGCCTACGCATGGATGCCTGGTTGATCGTATTGCTCACAATATAATTAGCACGGGTCGTGAGCGTTTGCTTTGAAGCGTTCGTCTATAATCATGATTTCTGACTCTAGTCGAGCAGCTGCTTTGGCGCAATCAAACTATTTCGCCGCCAGGCGTATTTTGAGCGCAGCAGGATGGCCTTTCTTTGCGGGGTAGCGCAAAGCATGGCGAATGACCCAACGGCGGTTCTTTGCGCGTGCCCGATCGCTCATGGCAGCGCTCTCTGCGAGCCAGCGTTTGCAGGTTTCTAATACCAGTTCCAGGTGGTCTTTAGCAATGTCGCCCAAGTGGTTCGCCACGGAGCGCCGCACATAGAGCTCAGGGTCATCTTTCAGCTGTTCCAGCAGCGGCAAACTGAGTGTTGGTTCGACTTGTATATTCTTCAGTCGCATTGCCCATGGCAGGCGCGAGCGAGTGCCTTCGCTGACGAGGCGTCGCACATGTGGGTTTGGATCTTGGCACCATGTCTCCAATGCTTGGAGACAGTCCGTCTCATGCTCAATAATGAACGGGCGAATGCTAAACTCTGCCGTGTAGCGTTGGGTGAGCTCGTAGTTGGCGCGCATCCCGTTTTCGAAGTCGGCAACTGCGTAGCGCCCGATCCACTCGGAGTGCGGCATGTAGAACATCGGCGCGAGACCGTAGTCTTGTGTGACTTCCAGTTTTGAGCCAAAGGATTGGATGACGAGCTCGCAGGCCCGACCGATGTCCTTGGGCAACTGTTGATTCAGGGCGTGAGCAATATGACGTGCGCGGTCTTTGAGTTCAAAGCTTTCCAGCCCTCGACTGGCCGCCAGAGTAAAGGCCTGAACGTCGAAATTAGCATCCACAGCAGCAAAAGATTCCGCGATCAGCCCGACCAGTTTGGCGTCGATCAATTGCTTGAGCGGCACCCCCGTCAGAATAGTGTTGGGAGCGAGGAATCTTTCGGATGGGTGCATTGTTTACTGAATGGATTACCGGAAAAGAAGGAAGCGATTAGTTGCAGATGATAGTGTATTTCGACAGATGGAATCGAGACAGATTGAACGTTCAAGGTCCAGCCGTGATTGGGACCCGGCGACTGTTGACGTGACTGGAGACTATGACCTGTAGCGAACTTGCGCGAGCAAGGTCTTGGGAACGTCGAACGTTCAACGTCCAAGGTCGAATGTTGAATGGCCTACCGGCGTAGGGCGCGACTCACGAAAATTGGCTCGTAGCGAACTTGCGCGAGCAAGGTCCAGCTGCGCTTGGGGCTTGTGGACTGTTGACGTGACTGGCGTCACATCGCTAGAGCAATCTTCAGAAGTTAGCTGAGATATCAACGAATGATTTTTCGTTTAAATGTAGTCGCTTAAGGTCTTGTTGAGATCTGTCATGCGCACTGATTTAGCGATGATTCATTGATGCGTATCTGTCGCTGAATCATTGACTGTGGTTCGCAGTGGGGTGAAGCGCTTGATCCAATTCGAATCTATTGTTGTGAGTTTGCCGCGTTTGAAACTTCTCTTTGGGATTTAGTCGTTTGCGGTTCTCAAGCCATTAAGCGTATAGGATGTTCGCACTTTACCATTTTTGAACAACACAGTCGTTTTTACTAAATCAGCAATACAATGCTCCTCTGTGTAATTCTTTAACAACTCAACTGCTTGTTCTTTAGAAAGGTTGTCATCCAGCTTTCCGGAAATTTTGTGACCAGCGTCGTTCACGAAATCAAAGCGCCATGACTCAAGTAATAGCCCCTTGAATACGCCTCGTTCTTGAATCACAGTTTCACTTGTCTGAGTGGAATTAACTCGGTCATAGGCGTCGGAGGCTTCGACTGGATTTAAGGTGCAGCGGTAGTCGCCAGACTCCATCCGTAAGCCCGCATGTCCTTCTGACACTACTTTGAGGAATTCTCGTAGGCTTTGAATGACTCTTGGCGCGGTGTCATCAAGCTCTGCCGCAAAGTCTTCATCGCTACGGCCGGCGGATTCGACTAAGCGAGTGACGTGCGCGAGTGTGTCAGCGAGCTGGTCTTCTTCAAAGAGTTCCTCGTTGTTTGCTTTGGAAAGTTCTAGTCCAAAAGAGCCGCGCGGTAATCCTGTCAGGATGAGGCGCGATTCTTCTTCCCCCGTGCGTCGTCCACGACTGCCCAATGCGCCATGCCAACGTTGTGCATGTTCGCTCATGACCATATTTTGGAATGGAGCTAGAATACGACCTGCGAAGCTTGCATCGATGCCAGTCGAACCAACCACTGGCTCGCCTGAGAAAAAGAGAACGGTGCGCGGCTCTTTGTTGCCGATAGGGAGCTGTTGCAGCATTTCATTCAATTCCTCTTTGCGCTGAGAGAGTCCTAGGGCCATGACGGGGTGCTCGCCTGTGAGTTCAATCAGGCGCTCTGTCTCAAGTAGCTGAGTCTTAATGAAATCTCTGGTTCGTCGTGTCGTCATAGCACAATTTTCTCTAAATGGGCTTTCGCTTCACTATCCTCTGCAGGAGTATTTAAGTCAATCTTGAGCATGCCCTTCCAGACTCCGTCCCGGTTGTGCGTGAAGAGTTGTAGCCAATAGCGAATCTGTTCGACTGTGAGCTGAGGCGAGTGCCCCGCATCGATGGCGTAGTGGTCCAGTTTGAAGCGAGCTTTTGCTTCAGTATTATTGGCAAACTCTGGAACTTGGGCGACTAAGCTGCTTTGAAAAGCGATGTCGTAGCTCCAGTAAATCGTGAGTAAATCAAGATCATTCGGTGCCCGTTTTTCACGAGTTTCAACATCTTCCATGAAACTGCCGTCCAGCCACTGATAGCCATTGATTAGACCATGGGTGGCCAGTTGAGCCCTGAAGTCAAGAAACCCGTTTAGTATCGTGATTCGCTCAGGTGAGGTGCCAAACTGTTTGCACAGTTCCAGGCTCGTGCACGGATAAGGGGATAAATCTGTTAGCTGCGTTGGATTTCCTCGGTGCGGCGGCAGCACCATATTGTGGTCAAAGTTTGGAATGGTCGCAGACATAGACGTTAGGAGATCAGATTATGCTCTTATGTTCAATAGTTTTTAATTTGAGAAGGCTTCTTTGAGCACGGCTTGCAGGAGATCGGCGGCGTGGGTGCGGGAGTGCTCAATTTCCGCTTCGAGTGCTTGGCAGGTCGTCATCAGTGCCTCAACCCGTTCGACGATGGCGACTTGCTCAGCGAGCGGGGGGAGGGGGATCAGTGTTTGGATAACAGTTCCTTGATTGATTTTCGGCATATTTCCAGCAGATCCAGTAGCCTTTCGGGTAAAGTAATCACGGGTTGTCCGAGACGTTAGAACATGGTGCAAATAGTCAGTTCCGACCGCAAATACTGCGCGACATTTCATCATCAGATCAGGGTAAATAAACTCATGCTCATTACCACGATATACAGCCGCAGTTCCAACCAGCTCCAAAGAGTTGGCTCGTTGGATCAAAATATCGCCATCTCTCAGCCATAGATATGAATCTTCTTCAACTTCTAGGTCGAGATACTTGCATTCTGTGCCATTAAAAGTTCCGGAGGACGTAGCTGAGAGCTTCAGAGTTTTGGCATCTGTTACGTAATCTACAGGCTTCAGAGAAATGCCGTTCCTTGGCTTTTCTTCAATTATCTGCCCCAATCGGCACCACTTCCATCCCTCAGGAATCTCGAAGGGGATTTCTTCAGGGGTGATTTCGGGTAGTGGTTTTTCTTTACAGATTTTTTTTACGGCGATGAGGCTGGCTTTTTCGGCTTGGATGCGTTGGAGCAGGTCGCTGGCGGGTTCCACGTCTGGGGTCGTTTTGCGCCAGTCCTCCGTCAGCTTGCCCTGAATCGCCTCCTGCAGGATGGCTTGCTTGAGCTTGCCGAGTAGGGATTGCTGGTGGGCGATTTCACTTTCGGCGGTGGCCATCGCTGCCTTGGCTCGTTCGATCTTCTGGATTAAAAGTCGCTGGTGCTCGATGTCGGGGAGATTGACTTCGTAGTTCAGGAAAAACTCTTCCTGAACTCGTTTCCTGTTGGTGTTGCCACGGCTCGCCTTGATGCAAGCTTCAAGAAACTGAGGTGATTGAAGAAAGACGTTGAAGAAGTCGCGATTCACTTCGTCTTCATTGACCTCATAAGCCATGAAGTCGTTCGTGACGAGTGCGCCCTCCAAGTCGTCGGGAATAATTCCAAAGGCGCTATTACGAGCGTCGATTCGACTGAGGATGAATTGCCCCGCTTTAACCAACCATTGATTTTTTGTTCCGATCTCGATGCCAAGCTTGGTTCCCCGCAGCCGGACGCCTTTGTAGTTGGTTCCGATGGTGACCTGTTTGTAGGTCACGTCATCTTTGACGGTTTCCGCTACTTTGTAGCGGGTTAGAATATCACCGATACGTTTCATCTATTTTCCGGTGTATTCGGTTTCGACAGCCTTCAGCGCAGTTTCCACTTTGCCGAGAGATTTTCGAAGTTCGAAGAGGCATTTTTTAACACTCAAGGTTTCCTCGACTTCGGAGCTGGTTGGATTCTTCACATCCAAATCAAAGCCGTCTTTCAAGTCCTCGACCTTTACCTTCCAAGCGACTTCGCTTTCTTCGCGTTGGTCCCACCATTCGATCATGGGGGCGAATTCGTCGAACTGGATGACCTTGGTTTTTGAGTAGCTCTTTTGGCCTGCGGGCAGGCGGTGCTCGTAATACCAGATTTCTTTGGTTGGGCTGCCTTTTGTAAAGAAGAGCAGGTTGGTGGAAACCGTGGCGGGGTGGAAGGTGGACTGCGGGAGGCGGACGATGGTGTGGAGGTTGCAGTCGGTGAGGAGTTTTTCGCGGATGCGCTCTTTGTAGCCGTCGCCGGTGATGCAGCCGTCGGGCAGGACGATGGCGCAGCGGCCATTGGCTTTGAGCAGCTGGATCATGAGGATCACGAAGAGGTCGGCGGATTCCCGGCAACGGAAAGAGGTGGGGAAGTTGGTCTCGACGCCGTCGGCGATGCCCGCGCCAAAGGGCGGATTGGCGAGGATGCAGTTCACCTGCTGCTTGGGGCCGATACCGTTGTATTCCACCTTCAGGCTGTCCTGATAGTGGTAGTCGGGCACGTCGATGCCGTGCAGGATGAGGTTGGTGAGGCCGAGCACATAGGCGACGGGCTTGTATTCCCAGCCGGTGATGGTGTTTTGAAGAATGGCCTCGTCGTCGAGGGTGTGGACTTCGTGCTCGCGGACGTAGTCGATGGCGGCGCTGAGGAAGCCGCCCGTGCCCGCAGCGGGGTCGAGGATCTTTTCGCCGAGCTTGGGCGCGGTCATTTGCGTCATCAGCTGAGTGATGGCGCGGGGCGTGTAGTATTCGCCCTTGTTGCCGGCATCGCGCAGTTCGATCAGGATGGACTCGTAAATGGTGCCGAAGATGTGGCGGTCTTCGGAGTTGTTGAAGTCGAAGCCGTTGAGCTGGTTGATGACTTTGCGCATGGCGAAGCCGGACTTCATGTAGTTGTTTAAGCCGTCAAAGACTTCCCGCACGATGGCGGCGCGCTTGGGGGCTTTACTCGACTGGAGTTGCTTCAAGTGGGCAAACAGGCCGTCGGTCGGATGGTCGATGAAGGTCAGCAGTTCGTCGCCGGTGATGCCTTCGGGGTCGGTCGCCCAGGTGCGCCATTGGAATGGTTCCGGAATGACGGAGCTGTAGTCCTCGCGGATGCATTCGAGCTCCTGATCCTTCTCATCGAGGATCTTGAGAAAGAGCATCCAGCCGAGCTGTTCGAGGCGCTGGGCGTCGCCAGAGATTCCCTGGTCTTCGTTCCGCATGATGTTGCGGACGTTTTTGACGATAGATGAGATATTTGGCATTTTTTGAAGTGGGAAGTGGGAAGTTTGAAAATTTAACGCGAAAAGTGTGTCAGATTGGCTCTTTTTCGGTGCCGGTGCAAATGACGGCAAATAAGAATGAGGTTGTGTGATTTTGTAAGTCGTTGAAAATCAATAAAGGTTTTTCTGAGATTGTGGCTCAAGGCACGAATGGTGCAATGTGGCGCAAATGAGCGAAAATAAGATTTAAGCGGCCCAATGTGGAATATAGCGCACTCGATTTTTTTATGAGTTAGTAAAGCTTAAGCGGCTTGTAGTGAATGAGATGTGAATAAGTATTCGCCTCTTTCTTTACTAGGATTCGAGTTTTCTTTGCTAAATGTCATTACTTTTTAGTAAAGCCCAGCTTGGTTTACCACGAGAGCCGATATTATGTATTTTCTTCTCAATACGTAGGCGAGTTAAGAGATTACGGACTTTGTTTGTCTTTTGCGCTTCTGTCAGTCCGTCGCTCAGTTTACTGAGAAGTAGTTGATCGATTTCAGTCCGGCTGGCTCTGTTGTATTGATTTAAATAATCGATAATCAGTTTTTCATAGAAAGTATCGTCTTGTGCACGGGTGCGAATGTAAGCCGCTTTGCTTTCGGTCGCCGCCGCAACTTCGGCAGAGATGTGTAGGTTCGGTTTACGGCCTTCGATCCACTTGGCTTTACGAAGGCGCGCAACGATGCGGTCATCGGCAGGCAGTCCTTTTTGGATGCGGTCGAGAGCCATCACATCATTAAGAGGGATCTCAGTGTGTTGTAGGAGTAGACGTGTATACGCAGGGTCGACTATCTTGCCGTAGAGGGTGAGTTGCACGGCATTATTATCGGAAAGATTATAATCGGGCAGTGGGAACGAACGCGCTGCTTGTTTGCGATACATCCGATGGATTCCGTAGCCCATAGTATCGATCATTCCCAGTTGAGCCATGGCTTTGACTAGAAAAGTATTTCTGTAACGGCGCGGAGTCTTGCGCCCTTCGATGTAAAGGCTGGGATCGCCTTCGTAGAATGTTCCTTCGTTTTCAATACTTAGGGTATCGGTGAATTCGGTCAGAATAACACGAGCATTTTGGCGGTAGTCTTGATGAGCGATTGCGTTGTGGAGACCTTCCAATACGACCTTTTGATCGTATTTACTGACATCTTCTCCAATCAATTCATTGGCGGGTAATAGGCGTATCTTTATATTACGAATGCGCTGATAGATGATGCTCGTGTTGAGCAAAAAAGGAGGTCCGTAGTGCTGATAGGCTGATTCCGTGCTTTCCAGTTTCCATGTGATTTGTGCTGGATGAGGATTGAGCAGGACTGCGGATTCCGGGCGTCCTAACAGGAGTAGTGCGGCATTTGTGATTTGATTGTCACGAAGCAGTCCGAGTCTTTGGAGGAAGTCAATGTCCTGCCATTGCTCGATTTCCTCTTCACTAAACCGAAACGTATTATTTTTGCTGAAAATTTGGCGTGCACGTTGTAATGCTTCGGGCGATAGGTCGCTCATCGTGGCGTTGGAAGCGATGCCAGCGGCCCATTCTTCCTTCGAAGATTGAGCTCGGATGCGATCCTCCTTCTCGATGTCGAGGGCGCACAAACTTTCACCTGAGCGGGCATAACGAAAGCCGTTCCATCCGATTGGCATGCCCGCGGGTGCGGGTGGTATCTCAAATAGCAAGACCCGTCCTTCCGGGAGTTCAATCTCGTGGATCTCGCGAAATGTCATCGAAGGCTCGAGGCCTGCTCTAACATCGTTTTTGAGGGCCATCAAATGTTCTGGCTTGGGTTTGTAATTGGTTCCGCAGATGGTTCTGGTTTTATTGTTTACTCCAAAGACCAGCCAGGCTGATTCAATACCTCTGAGATTTGCCTCATTGGCTAAGGCCGAGAAGTAGTGGCCTAACTCTGATGTTTTGAAATTGTTATCTGCCTGTTTGAACTCAACTACTTCGCTTTCCCAAGCGGAGATGAGCCTGTGTAGTCGTTCTGTGAGTTCCATTTTAGATTTCATTGTTTCTTGGAATTCGGGCAAAAAGAAACCTCCCGGGGGGCACATCGTGGAGAGGTGTGGGAGGTGTTGATGAGAAAAGTCATAATCTGGCTAAAGGGTGCGTCAAGTGACTTCTGCTTACGCGCTGTGGTAGAGTTCGTTGGTGAGTTCGCGGATGGCGGCGTCGTAGGAGGGCTTGCCGCCGAAGGCGCGAACGATTTCGGGGGCAGTGCCGAGGCGTTTGATGGGATCGAGTGTGATGATGGCGGGGTTCTCGAGGTCGAGTAGGCCGTCGTCGGCGTATTTATCGAGCAGGCTATCGAGGACGGTGCGGGCGAGGTCGCCATACTTGGTGAAGTAGTTGCGCTTCTTGACGTTGTCGGCGCGTTCCTTGCGGGTGAGTGGTTTTTGCTCGAAGGCGACGTGGCAAATGAGGTCGAAGGGATCGAAGGCGGAGCCGACTTCATCCTGCAAGGCGGCGAAGAGGACGCCATGTTGTTCGAGCTCCTCGACGATGGCGCGTTTTTTGTCGGCTTCGCGCCAGGACATCAGGAAGGCATCTAGAGAGCTGTAGCTGGTGCGGACGTTCTTGCGGGTGTAGTCGCGCAAGCTCTCGGTGATGATCTTGCCGTCGCCGCCCATGTATTGAACGCGCTCTTTGATCACGGTGACTTCGACGCCATTGACCGTGACCTTGCGCTTCTTGCCGTATTCGGCTCCTTCTTCGCCCAAGGTGATATCGGGCGTGTCTGGTTCTGGGAATTCGATGTCGTCGCCGGTGAGTTCGTCGGTGATCGGGGAATCGTCGCTTTCTTCGTCGGTGCTGGAGATGTCGTCGTTTTCGCCGGCTTCCTTCACTCGGACGGGATCGCCGTCGAAATCTTTGTCGGCGAAGAGCGCGGTGACACTACGGAAATCCATGATGGTGAAGTAGTGTTTGCCGTAGTCTTCGTTAATGCGGGTGCCGCGTCCGATGATTTGCTTGAACTCGGTCATGGAGCCGATGTTCGAGTCGAGCACGATGAGCTTACAGGTCTGAGCGTCGACACCCGTGGTCATGAGCTTGGAGGTCGTCGCGATGACAGGGTAAGTCTCGGCAGGGTGGATGAAGGCGTCGAGCTGATCCTTCCCTTCCTTGTTGTCGCCCGTGATTTGCATCACGTATTTGCTGTTTGCTGAGACGAGGTCGGGGTTGGCATTGGCCAGTGCCTTGCGCATGCCTTCGGCGTGCTCGATATCGACACAGAAGACGATGGTTTTGGAGAAGCGATCGCTGCCCTTGAGGAATTCGGTGATCTTTTGGGCGACCAGTTGGCGGCGTTCTTCGACGATGATGTGTTTGTCGAAATCGGTGCGGTTATAAATGCGGTCTTCGACCTCTTGGCCGTCCTTATCCTTGAAGCCTTTTGGCGGACGCCAACCCTCGGCGTCGATGTCGAGAGTGACCTTGATCACTTTGTAGGGTGCGAGGAATCCGTCGTCGATGCCTTGCTTGAGCGAGTAGGTGTAGAGTGGATCACCGAAATATTCGGAGCTGGAAACGACCTTGGTTTCTTTGGGCGTAGCGGTCAGGCCAATGTGAGTGGCACCTTTGAAGTATTCGAGAATCTCCCGCCACTTGCTGTCTTCGCGGGCGCTACCGCGATGGCACTCGTCGACGATGACTAGGTCGAAGAAGTCGGAGCTGAATTGTTTGTAAGCGTCGTTGTCCGGGTTTTTGTTGTCGGAGAGGCCTTGATAGAGCGCGAGGTAGATATTGTAGGCGGTATCGATCTGCTTGTGCTTGATCACAGTCATCGCGTCCTTGAAGTGGCGGAAGTCGCCCCGGACGGTTTGGTCAATGAGGGAGGTGCGGTCGGCCAGGAAAAGAATGCGCTTTTTTATCCCGCTTTTCCAGAGGCGGTAGATCAGTTGGAAGGCGACGTAGGTTTTGCCCGTTCCGGTCGCCATGACGAGGATGTGGCGGTTGTCGCCTTCGTTCTTCGCAACGGCTTCGACGGTGCGGTTGATGGCGATCTGCTGGTAGTAGCGGGGGGAGCGGCCTGAGCCGTCAGAGAAATAGTCTTGTGAGACAATCGAGGCCGCTTCCTCGGAGATGCCTTTGTAGGCTTTGTATTTCTCCCAAAGGGTTTCGGGGGATGGGAATGAATCGAGGTCTAGCTCTGATTCGATCTGGCCGGAAGTGATAGTGCGGTCGTGAAAGATGAAGCCGTCGCCGTTGCTACTGAAGACGAAGGGAATCTCCAGCGTTTCAGCATAGTCGAGCGCTTGTTGGATGCCCGCGCCGACGGTGTGTTTATTGTCCTTCGCCTCGATGACGGCGATAGGGATGTTGGGCTTGTAGTAGAGAATGTAGTCCGCGCGTTTCTGTGCGCCGCGGGTGTGAAGTTTTCCCCTGACGTAGATGCGACCATCGGTAAAGCCGACTTCTTCGCGAACCTGTGTGTCGATGTCCCATCCAGCGCTCTTGATACTGGGATTAATGAACTTCGTGCAGATGTCGCGTTCACTTAGGTCTTTTTTATTCATGCTGCTAGCTTGGTGAGTCTGTCGAGGGAAAGTTGACTGGGGCGTTATCTTTGTAATTGTGATGAGGCATTCAGTTTCGTCTTATCTTGGATACGTCTGTTTTCTAGCTGAAGCGTAATTCCGTATTACGTTGCGTTATATCAACAGGTCATCAAGAGCAAAGCAGAGCCAAGGAGTGATATTCGGCGTTAGTGATTTATGCCAATTCTAAGGATACATGAGCCTTAATTCAGAAATCAGAATCCAGGCACTGTGAATCCGTTCGTTATGAAGATCACGGCATGCGCCATTTTGACGAGACGGGAAGTGCGATAAATTATTGATATTCACAGCTGGTCACTGGCCTCTGTCTTCTGACTGCTCTTTCTGGCCACACTACGGAAGCTAGGACATTTACAGGGGGAACGGGGGGATGGGGAACGGGAAACGTCGAACGTCCAACATCGAATGTTGAATGAGTCTGTGTTGGAGCGGAGGTACGGGGGACGTCGAACATTGAATTTGCGCTTGAACCTAAAAAAATGAGTCGAACCGTTAATTACGTTAATTTCCGTTAATTGTGGCGGCATAAGTCTCTGCTAGTAATGTGCTTGGGAATTATAGGTGTCTTTTATTGATTCCAATTTTAATTCGCCAATTTGGCGACAGCCTATGTTGGCGCAAATTAATGTAAATCAGGGGTTTAAGATGATCGATCCTAGGCCGACTGCCGGATGAAGGTTGAATCACGGTTCAACTACTTTCTAGGATTGTTCGATGTTCAATGTTCGATCTTCGCACGTTCGCATACCAAATGGCTCTAAGTTTCTTCAGACAGTAGAAACTGGAAGTCTTCTTTGCTGATGAGTGCCTGACCTTTTTTACCGGAACTGTCCTCGTTTACGATCGATTCAAACAGTGCTTGTTTACGCTTCTTGAGCACCATGATTTTTTCTTCGACGGTGTGGCGCATGAGTAGGCGTTGTATGAAGACGGTCTGCTTTTGTCCGATGCGATGGGCACGATCGCTGGCCTGGTTTTCGACGGCGGGGTTCCACCAAGGATCTACGTGTATTACATAACTGGCGTTCGTTAGGTTGAGTCCGACGCCTCCAGCTCTGAGGCTGATTAAAAATACCTGCGGCGTCTTTGATTTTTGAAACGTTTCGACCAACTGCTTACGCTTGGTGGTGGGGGTGGAGCCGTCGAGTCGGAGCGGGGCCAGACCTTGTGCTATGAGGGCGGTTTCGATGCAGTCGAGGCTGCCGATAAACTGCGAAAAGACTAGGGCGGAGTGTCCTTCGTCTACAAGTTCGGCTAACTTGTTGTTTAGATAGTCGATCTTTGGTGCTGGCTTTTTCATGGGCTTACCCAGCAGCTGAGGGGAAACACAAGTCTGCCTTAGGCGAGTCAGCGCGGCGAGCGCGACGATGCCTGCTTGCGATTTGGTCTTTTCTTGGTAGGCGGAGAGCACTTCTTCACGCACCTCGCCAACGGTGCGGGTGTAGATCTCTTTTTGCTCTTTGCTCATGTCGAGATAGAGATCCGTCTCTTGCTTGGGCGGTAGCTCTTTGAGGATGGCGCTCTTGGTCCGTCGTAGCAGGAAGGGCTGTGCGCGGCGTAGGGGCGTCCGGTTGCCTTCGCGTAGATCTTTTTGAAAAGCATCGTAGCTGCCCATCAGCCCTGGAAGCGCCAGTTCCATAATGGTGTGAAATTCGCCGGGATGATTTTCCATGGGCGTGCCTGTGAGGCAAAGTGTGAAGCGTCGATTTAAGCGGTGGGCGGCTTTAGTGCGGCGTGAAGTGTGATTTTTGAGCGTTTGTGCTTCGTCAAAGACGACTGCTTCGAAGTGCTCCGCTGCTATGATTTTTATGTCGCGGCGGAGAATGTCGTAGGTGGTTAGAATGAGGTCGGCCTTTTTACAGCTGGTGAAGTCGCGCTTTGTGCCTGCGTATTCCGCAATCTTTATTTTCGGGGAAAATTGATCAAACTCGTTGCGCCAGTTAAAGAGTAGGCTGGGGGGCACTACCACCAGGAAGCGTGTGCGAGTCTTTGTGTGATTTTTAACGTAGGTGAGGAAAGCGATCGCTTGGAGGGTTTTACCTAGTCCCATGTCATCTGCTAAGCAGGCACCAAAACGGTGCTCGTATAGAAATACCAGCCAATCATAGCCGTGCTTTTGGTAGTCACGCAGCTTTGCCTGAATGCTGCGTGGAAGTGGGCGCTTAGGGATGCCTTCGAATGTGAGCAAGGCATTGAAGATTGTCTCGGCTGCTGCAGGCAGCTGCACATGGGCACCTTCGCGCCGGAGGGCGATCCACTGCAGGATGTCCAAGCGCGAGGCCCTGCCGATGGCTTCGTCTTGCTTGTGCTTGGAACCCTTAGCGAGGTCGGGGACCAGGGCGATGAGCTGTCGCACGGCGGCTTCCTTGTCGAGCTGCGGAATGACGGTGCGGCCATTGATCTTAATCAAGAGTTGCCCTTGCAGCAGCAGTTCCCATTGAGCGCGTGGTATGGTCGCTTCGCCGCAACGAATTTCTGCCTTGAGCTCAAACCAGTCGAGCTTGGCATCGGACATCGCTGCGATGTCGATGTCGATCGCGACGGACTCCAGCGGCTGCCCGTCCACTGAGAGCTCGATCTCGTTGGCATCGCAGACCAAGGCGAGCCGCTGTAAGATCGCGAGCTCATCTTGCTTGCTGTCCGAACGCTTTCGATTGCTAGCGTATGTGCTGCTAACCAGATTTAACTCTGTAATGATTTGTAGGATGGCAGCCATGGGGAGCTGCACTTGTCGCCAAGGAGATTGGGTGGAGCCTCGCTTACTGCCATTTTTGAAAATCATCGGAATCGTCTCATTTCCGCGACAGTAGTTGGATTCGATCGACTTTAAAAAACGTTTGGCAGCCTTGCGGAATTCGGGCTTCTTAAAGCTGGGACATTCCAGCATCGCATCGATTAAAGCATAGCGTTCCTTGGTGTTCGGGAGCAGCGGCAGCTGGTTTGAAATTTCGAGTAACTTCCGAATGCGTGACTGACTGCCCATGAGGGGCACGCCCCGCGCGGCTTTATTGGCTAGATCCCACCAGCCAGAGATGAAGCTGGAGGTATCCACTAAATGCTGATCGACAGTGGCGTTCAAAGAGTAAGTGTAGTCACTCTTTCTGGACTTACTGGGGGATTTGATTCGCAGCGATAGTTTGAGTGGCGTGCTACCGGCATTGCCGGGCTCAAGAATGACGGGAACTCCATTTCGTGCGAATTTAGCCTTTCTGAGCTTTGTGCGCTGCTGGCTGTCGAGTGCGAGAGCGAGACTGTTGAAGTTTTCTGGGGAAATGCCGATGGCGGCTGTTTCCCCGGATTCATAATGGTCTGTGGCGGGCTCGAAGGTGTCGAGGAGGTATTCAATGTCCTCGATGGCGACTTCCGCGAGTGTGCCGTCGGACAAAAGCACGCCTTCATCGGAGAAATATTCGACGACTGAGTCCGACTTCTCTTCTTTGAATGTAGAGTCTACTATCACCAATTGTTTTTTGGAGGCATAGTCGAAGGAGATTTCAGGATGGATAATTCCGATCTGCGGTCGAATCTCAGTATACTGCTTGGGGCTCGTTTCCGCTTCGAACTGGATCTGCTTTTCTGTGGCATAGCGGTGCAGCTCGACTACTGCACCCCATTCATCGTAGAGTGGGAGTTGAAGACAAGTTTTCGCTTTTGAGTTCAAGTGACAGTAGGGGTTCACTTGATAGCATAATTCTTGGGGGAGGGCGGCGTTTCCTCGAACGATGGCGGTCTTTTGGTTATGGGGCTCGAGGCGAAGTCGAGTCAGTTGCTTACGGCTGGTTTTCGAGCTGAGGTCAATGCTTCGAGCGAGTAGGTCTATATTGGCCTGGATGGGGCTTAGGTTTATAAAATTGTATTGATGAAAGATGTAGGCCAGCGCGGCTAATGTCGCGACTGTGTGCTTGCAGGGTGCCGCATGATTGCCCCGATTACATTCACACTGCCAGGTGGGGTTTTGTTGAGGCAATCTCTGCAGGGTAAGTGAGTATTCTTTGTCGGCACGCACCCTGGCCTCAAAGCCCACTTGCCCGTAAAGGGGATTGAGCTGAGTCACCTGACCATCCACGAAAAGCATGCATCCCTGTTCGAGTGTTTTGGGGGCGGAAATTTCCCTCAAAGTCGTCGCATGCCAATCGTTCCATTCTGGATACTGTAATTCGAAAGCTTGGTTCGGTCGGTAAGACTCCATGTTATTTTAAATTTTCGTAATAGATCAGTTCGTGTTCGGGCAGTCGCTCTGGGTGGAAGATCTTGATGAGGTCGGCAAGGACTTCTTCGGGATGGACGATCCCGCGCTCCCATATATTGTTGCCGCCGTGCGGGCCGACTTGACGGGTATTGTTGTAAACATGCCCAATCTGTGTGGCGCGAAATTTGGCAAAGCGAGGGTCCGCAGCGAAGAGCTCCGCCAAGCTACGATACCCGCTGGGGTCGATCCAGTAGTCCGCTTCGGCGGCTTTGAGAAAGACACGTTCGGTGTCCAGTGGAATCCCTCCTTGGCTGTCGTTGTCGGACCAGAGGTAGTGGCCACCTGCGTCTTTAATGGCTCGGGCGGTGAAGCTATCGCCGCCGGCTACGTGCCAAGTGCCAGAGTAGGGGGCGCTGCTAAATACGCTCGGGCGCTCTTGTATGCTTTGAGTGGATGCACGCAGTGTTTCGTAGCGCTGGGCGGATGCTTTAAAGACTTCGTTTGCCTTTTCGGACACTTCGAAAAATGGTGCCAAGAATTTGATCCATTCCGCGCGTGCGAGTGGGTGGCGTTCCATGTAGCTGGCTGTGATGACGACTGGCAGGCCGGAACGAATGAGTTTCGGTGGCACGTCAAAGGTCGGGTCGCCCGAAATGCTTGTTAGGATTAAGTCAGGCTGCAGTAGCAGTAGACTTTCGATGTTTAAACTTTGGCCGATTTGGATGGTTTTAATTGAGCCGTCTCGTGTGCGTTCTCGGATGCTAGGCTCACTGATGTAGTCGACGGTGGCGGCCCCCACGACGCGATCGAGTTGCTCGAGGGCGTCCAAGTAGCCGATGTAAACGGTCTCCATGACGACGACTCGTCGCACCGGTGTGCGAATGACGAGCGCATCTTGAGGTAATTGCTTCGGCAGTGCTGCCTCGCGCGGCACGAGTGCGTAGCGATGGCTACGACTGGAGTTGCGGAAGAGGTTTTTGACCGTTAGTAGCTTGTAGTTGGGGTGCTCGACGAGTTCGAAATTTTGCGCGTATGCGAGTGAGCTCGCTGGGGGCGTTGCCGCATGGCAGCAAGCGATGCTCCAAATCAATATTAGGCCAGTGGTCAAAAGCTGTTGCATATACAAGGTCGTCTTTTAGTAAATTTGATAACATGCTTGTATGACACCCTCCCGAAAGGGGGGCAAGCACATCGACCCATCTAGCCATTCATTTCATTTTAATATCTCGTTTTAATTTAACTGCATGTGCAACCATGTAGCGCTTGGACTCTCCGTATGACAGCCGAAGAAAAAACATTAATCAGTCAAATTCGCCAAGATGACGCGGAGCTGAAGAGCCGTGAAAAAGCTCTGCAACGGCTCGGCGAAATACTAGAGGAAACATTTATTCTAGATCTTTTGCCAGACGAGGCCGTGATTCAGGCGCTGGAAAAACTAGCCACTACTAAGTCGGCCCCCGCGAGTTTAAAGCGAAAAGCGAAGTCCTTGGTGAAGGCCTACAAAATTTAAACGATTACAGCTCGATATTTGGAATGAATCCCATCAGGCATCTTAAGAAAATCTTGAGATTGCTTAAGATGCCTGATCCTGTAGATTTGAAAAATGGAATATATGGATCGGATTACAGTGGAGCCTGATAAACGCTCAGGGAAACCGTGCATTCGTCACATGCGAATTACGGTTTACGATGTTTTTGACTGGCTGGCAGCAGGCATGAGCCACGAAGATATTTTAGCGGATTACCCCGAACTGACGATCGAAGATATTCAGGCCTGTTACAAATTTGCAGCCGACCGTGAGAAACGTTTGATTTCTGCATAAGCATGAAATTGCTCTTTGATCAGCATTTCTCATTTCGCATGGTAAGGTCGTTGCGGGATGTGTTTCCAGAGGCGCACCATCTTCGCTTTTATCATCTTGAACATTGCTCCGACTCTGAAATTTGGGAGTTTGCTAAGCAGAATGGCTATTCGATTGTGACTAAGGATTCCGACTTTCATCAAAGAAGTTTGGTCTACGGGGCACCGCCCAAGGTCGTTTGGTTTAAACTTAAAAATTCAGCTCGATCAATGGAGGAAGAATTTTGTCGTTCCAGTTTGGAGCCTATTCGTAGTTTTCTGGAAGAAACAACGTCTTCGCTGTTGATTCTTTCAGAGGACTCAAATTCCTAATATTTTTAGAAGAAGAACACTATGCTTCCTTGGTTTCAAAATGGGCAATTCCCGTTGTATCTCGCGCCGATGGCCCGGTTTACCGACATCATTTTTCGCGAGTTCTGCAAGCAGCAGGGCGCGGATGTGATGGTGACTGAGTTTGTGCAGGCAGATGCCTTGACACGTGAGGACCCGAAACTGTGGGAGACGGTGGACTTTACGGAGGCGCAACGTCCGATGGGGGTGCAGATCTTTGGCTCAAATCCGGAGTCGATGGCTGCCGCAGCACGCATGCTAACAGAGCGCTTGCAGCCCGATTTTATTGACATCAATTTTGGTTGTCCGGCGGATCGTGTGATCTGCATGGACGCGGGCTCATCGATGTTGCGCAATCCAAAGAAGCTGGGGCAGGTGACGGGTGCTGTGGTGAAAGCGGTGCCAGATACACCAGTGACTGTTAAAATTCGCACTGGTTGGGATGACGATACGATCGTGGCCAAAGAAGTCGGGCACATCGTGGAAGGCGAGGGCGCGCAAGCGCTCGCAATCCACGGGCGTACCAAGGTGCAAGGCTACCGTGGCGATGCCAATTGGCCGGTGATCGCGGAGGTGGCTGAAGAATTGACGATCCCGGTGATTGGCAATGGCAACATCAGCAGCGCTGAAGATGTGATCCGCATTCGCGAGCAGACCCGCTGCGCGGGCTTAATGATCGGGCGTGCAGCGCTAGGCTACCCTTGGATCTTTCGCGATATTAAGCACTATTTGAAACATGGCGTGGTGCCCGAGCCCCCAAGCATCGCTGAGCGTTGGGATACGATTATTGATTACACACGTAAAATTATGGCGCGACCTTTTCGCGAGCAGCGACACAGCGACTTGCGCTGGATGCGCCCTAAGTTTATCGCTCTGACTAAAGGCATGGAGGGCTCGCGCAGGATTCGTGGTTCCCTCGGTCAAGTGAATCAGATCGAGGATTTGGAACGGGTGGCGCAGATGCACATCGCGCGTATCGAGCAATCCGAGTAAGTGCAGGGGGCTTGTTGCTCCATGTTATCCTGAAGCTTTGGAGCCAAGGCGTCCCGCCTTGTTGGGTATGCGTCGTATTGGGCGGGACGCCCAAGCTCCATGTGAGCCTGAAGCTTTGGAGCCAAGGCGTCCCGCCTTGTTGCGTATGCGTCGTATTGGGCGGGACGCCCAACCTCCATGTGAGTCTGAAGCTTTGGAGCCAAGGCGTCCCGCCTTGTTGCGTATACATCGCATTGGGCGGGACGCCCAAACTCCATGTTAGCCCGAAGCTTTGAAGCCAAGGCGTCCTGCCTTGTTGCGTATGCGTCGTATTGGGCGGGACGCCCAAGCTCCATGTGAGTCTGAAGCTTTGGAGCCAAGCATCCTGCCTTGTTGCGTATGCGTCGTATTGGGCGGGACGCCCAACCTCCATGTGAGTTTGAAGCTTTGGAGCCAAGGCGTCCCGCCTTGTTGCGTATGCATCGCATTGGGCGGGACGCCCAAACTCCATGTGAGTTTGAAGCTTTGGAGCCAAGGCGTCCTGCCTTGTTGCGTATGCACAAAAAAAAGCCGCCTTCCGATGACCGGAGAGGCGGCTTGTGAATTGTTTGACTTGTGCGACGGGGAATACCGGTGCGCCTGCTTTACAAGCGTGGCATGGTGAGGCCGCCGTCGACCATGATGACTTGTCCTGTTGAGTAAGGGAAGTCACCCGATGCCAGGGAGCCCACTGCTTTACCGATGTCGTCCGGGAAGCCCCAGCGCTTGGTCACGCAGAGTCCATCTTCGATGAGTGCGTCATACTTGTCTGTGACGCCGCTGGTCATGTCGGTCTTGATCACGCCCGGGCGGATCTCATAGACTGGAATACCAAACTCACCGAGGCGTGCCGCAAAGAGTTGCGACATCATTGCGATACCGGCCTTGGATACACAGTATTCACCGCGGTTGACTGAAACAACGGTAGCCGAGATGGAGCCGACATTGATGATGGCGTAAAAGCCCTCCGCATCGGCGGCTTTTTGTTCAATCATCCAATTGGCTGCGGCTTGGCTCAGGAAGTAGGGGCCTTTGACATTGGTGCCAACGACATAGTCGAAGCTCTCTTCGGTGGCTTCCAAGATGTCCTTGCGTTCCTTAGGGGCCACACCTGCGTTGTTGACCAACACGTTTAGCTTGCCGAAGTGTGCTTTGATCTTATCCAGCATGGCTGTGCGTGCATCGGCAGAGCCGATGTCGCCTTGGCAATAGACAACATCCGCGCCCAGTGCTTTCAGTGCAGCGATGGGCTCGGCCAGTGCCGATTCGTCGCGCATGCCATTGATAGCGATGTCGAAACCAAGCTTAGCGAGTTGCGAAGCGCAGCCGAAGCCGATGCCACGCGAGCCCCCCGTGACGAATGCGACAGGTTTGGAGGAAGTTGAAGGTGTCATATTTTCTGAATACGTTGAAGTGATTGAAGCAGTTGCTTTGTTTGTGGTTCTGGAGTTGCCTAGTTGACCAGTTGACCAGTTCCCGGTTTATGAACCGAAAACTGGCTAACTGGAAACTAGTTAACTCCAGAATTGAAGGCTACGCCTTCAGTTCTGGCAGGTCGATCCACTTACGTTGCTCGGAGCTTTCGATGCCGAGCTCAGCCAGTTGCACGCCCTTGGCACCTTCGAGTAGGTCCCAGCGGAAAGGCTCGTCCAGCACGACGTGGCGTAGGAAGAGTTCCCATTGGATCTTGAATGCGTTATCGTAGTTTTCTTGCTCCGGCACTTTCTGCCAGCCTTCCATGAAGTCGATTGGTTGAGGCACATCCGGATTCCAGATTGGGCGCGGTGTGTTACCGTAGTGCTGAGTCCATACATCGCGCAAGCCGACGATGGCTGAGCCCTTGGTGCCGTCGACTTGCATGGTGAGCAGGTCGTCGCGGCGCACGCGCACGTTCCAAGAGGAGTTGAAGTGGCAAACAACGCCGTTTTCCAATTCGAAAGTGGAGTAGGCAGAGTCATCGGCGGTGCACTTGTAAGGTTTGCCTTCTTCGTCGATACGCTCAGGGATGTGGGTGGCTGCGAGGCAGGACACGCTTTTCACTTTGCCGAAGAGGTTATCGATCACGTAGCGCCAGTGGCAAAGCATGTCGACGATCATACCGCCGCCATCTTCCTTGCGGTAGTTCCATGAAGGACGCTGAGCCGGGATGGTGTGGCCTTCAAATACCCAGTAGCCAAACTCACCGCGCACAGAAAGGATTTCGCCAAAGAAGTCGTTCTCCACCAAGCGTTGGAACTTTTGCATGCCTGGCAACCAGAGCTTGTCTTGCACCACGCCATTTTTCACACCGGCATCGCGGCAGATCTTATAGAGTTCGTACGCATCTTCGGTCTTAATCGCGGTGGGCTTTTCGCAATACACATGCTTACCCGCAGCGGCGGCCGCTTTGACGGCTGCGAAACGGCGCAGTGTGGTTTGCGCGTCGAAGTAGATCGGATACGCAGGGTCCGTCATGACGCTGTCGAGGTCCGTGGTGTATTTTTCAACACTGGTTTGCTCGATCAGAGCCTTCAGCTTTGTTTCGTTGCGGCCGACCAAAATAGGATCGGGCATGATGCACTCAGTGGGGCTGATCTTAACGCCGCCTTGTTTAATGATTGCGTCGATGGAGCGAAGCAAGTGCTGGTTAGTGCCCATGCGTCCTGTGACGCCGTTCATGATGATGCCGATTTTATGTGTTTTCATAGGTTTTTTTTAGTTTACCAGTTTACCGGTTGTCGGTTTTCCAGTTGTCGGTTTACCGGTTGTTGTCGTGAGTTGGATAGTTAGTTTTGAGTTAAATGTGTTTTTCTAGGTAATTGATGAATCCACCAATCAGTTTCTCGGTCTCGACTGACTGTTGATAAAGTTCTTCGAATTTTATTTGAGTAATGTAATCCGCGTCTAGGAGGTTGTAGAGTTGTGATCTAAATTCGGTGCTTGAGCCCTTGGCGATTCTTAGGAATCGGATGAACTCTTTATTGCCTTCGCGTCCGAACCCTTCAGCGATGTTGGACTGCACGGAAACGGCAGATCGTCGAATTTGATCACGTAACCCAAAGTCTTTGGCTAGTTCGCCTGTCTTGCACAGTTGGTAGATCGCAGCAGCAACTTCGCGAGCCTTCTGCCAAGCTTGTATATCTTCGAATCGTTCAATTGTAGCCATTGATTTAGGCGATTGTTTCTTTGAACTGAAAACTAGTTAACTGGTAACGGGAAAACTGGCATTCTTGCCTTACACGTGTTGCTTGTAAGCCTCGATGATTTTAGCTAGATATGCGTCTTGATCGGTGGCCCAGTGGCGGGTGGAGAAGACTTCGACTTCGATCCAGTCGGCAAAGCCGGCGGCGCTTTCGACCAGTTGGCGGATGCCGCGGTTGTCGATACAGCCCTCGCCCATGAGGCCGCGGTCGTTCAGCATGTCGGCAGTGGGCGTCATCCAATCACATACGTGAAAGCCGATGATGCGCTTGCCGGCGCGTTTGACTTCTTGTTCCAGTGTGGGGTCCCACCAAATGTGATACACATCGGCGGCGATGCCGACCCACTCATCACCGATTTGGTCGAGCATGTCGTTGCACTGGCCGATTGTATTCACCGCGCTGCGACAGTCGGCATACATGGGGTGGAGTGGTTCGATCGAAAGTTTGACGCCGACCTTGCTCGCGTGCTCGACTAGTGAGGCGATGCCTTCGGTGATGTGGCGACGATTTTCGGGTAGGCTCAGCTCTGGTTTCGCGCCGCAAACGAGCACGACTTGTGGGGCGCCGACGGCGGCGGCCTCGTCGAGTGCTTTAATGTTGTCGTCGAATGCGGCCTGCTTCTCGCTTGCGTTTAAGTACGGATAGAATCCGCTACGTACCAGCGACACTGCTTTAAGGCCATGGTCGTCCAGCATTTTTTTGGATTCTGTCAGCGGGCGACCATCCAGCCATTGACGCCAGAGGCCCACGCCCGGCACGCCGGCAGCGGCATATTTAGCACAAGCCGTGGGTAGGTCCCAAGGCTTGGTGGTCATGGTATGAATGGCGAGACGTGATAAATCGTTCATATGGGATACAGAATATGAGGTGTTTTAGTTATTATTTAATAGGCTACGAAGCACTTGTGCATCTTCTAAGAATTGTTCGGTGGAGTCGTCTTTGGCGAATTCCAGAATGACGTAGCGATCCTCTTCGAGCTGTCGAATGGGCTCTAAGTAGGCTTGCCATTTTTTGGTGCCGTCAAGTAGTGGGTAACGGTCTTTCCAGCCACCTGGACCCCAGTGAAAACAGTGCACGTGAGCGAGGTGGGGGAGTGCGGCGTCGAGTTCGATGAGGTCAGTAGCGAAATCACCGCCCGAGCGTGGTTGCCAATAGAGTTTGAGTTCCGGCAAGCCGACCTCTTCTAAGAGTTGATGTGCGGATGCTTGCGTGTCAGTGAGCGTGTTGCCGTGGTATTCGAGTGCGATCGTGATGTCCATTTCACGCGCAGCGATGACAGTGCGACGGAGGTGCTCGGCGACTTCTTCTCGGTATGCGGCGTCGGCATCGGCAGAGCCTTTTTGTCCGGCCCATACTCGAATGATAGGCGTGCCTAGCGCGTCGGCACTTTCCAGAACATCACTGAAAGAACCAGAATCACTGTTACAGCGATAGTAGGATCCATAGGAACAGAGTTCAAGGCCAGCGGCTTCGGTCTTAGCTTTCACTGATTGTGCGAGTTCGATGTCGCCGGGGGGCACATGCACGTCGCCACCCCATTCAATGCCGTCGATCTTGGCTTTGACGCAGAGAGCGATTAGCTCATCTATGGAAAGTTTGCGAAAACTTATAGAGCAGAGTCCGGAGTGGAGCATAATTAAAATCGGTGGGTCTTTTCTAGGTGTATGATGGTGACTTCGCTGTCTTCGAGAATTTCGTAACTGTGTGCAAGTGCGGCATCGAACTTGAGGGCTTGGCCCGGTGTCAGCTCATGGGTTTCGCGTGGCATGGTGATGCGTATGCGTCCGCTGCGTAGCCAGCAGATCTCAAATTCGTCGCCGTGGGCTTCGGGCTTCGATAGATTGCCGCCACGCTTAGCGGTGGCTTGGAAGCAATCGATTCCTTTGAAGCTCACCTTTTCAAAATCAAAGGGGCCCGATGTGTAGCTCTCGGCAGTTTTGCAATGCGCGGAGCAAGATTCTGCGAGATTGAGCAAGTCGGTGGCGGAGAGTCCAAATACCCGAGCGAGTCGGTAGAGCGTGTCGAGCTCGATCATGTTCTGGTTGCGCTCCAGCTTGGATAAACCTGCGATCGAAACGCCTGATTTTTGTGAGACATCGTCCAATGTCATGCCTGCGCGCTTACGTAAGTCGCGTACCACTGAAAAATCTAAGGTGAGCTCGTTGGGGTTCATTTAACGATTTTTATTGCGCCAAAGATAAAATATGTCAACTTTTTTATCTTAAAGATGAAAATCTGAATTAAAACCTAGCGCAAGTGCAATGGCGCCTTCCTTTAGCTATCTTATATCCTATGACACATATAAAAAATAAGCCGCGTTCCCTCTTTTTGATTCCAGAGAATCGCTTTCGAGAGATTTACAATGCGGAGGCCATCGTTCAGATCGCAGAACTGACTAAGAATGATGGTCAGGTGTATTGTGCGGAAGATGTCTTATCGCAGCCTGAGGCCTTTGCTGATGTAGAGATTGTTTTCTCGGGGTGGGGCGCTCCTGTTTTGGATGAAGCGCTGCTAGATGCGCTGCCTGCCTTGAAGGCTTTCTTTTATGGTGCGGGGAGTGTACGTAACTTTGTGACGGAAGCCTTTTGGGCGCGTGGTATTATTTTGACCAGTGCCTACAAGGCAAATGCGGTGCCAGTCGCTGATTACACCATGGCATCGGTGATCTTTGCCTTGAAGCGTGCGTGGACGCGCTGCCAGCGTCTAAAAGAGGGAATTGCTCCCGATTACAGGCGAAAAGTGCAAGGCGTGTATCATGGCTCCAAAGTGGGCGTTATTTCATTAGGCGCGATTGGCCAACTTGTTTGTGAGCGACTTACGAATCTTGATTTGGACGTGTTTGCATACGATCCCTTTGCCGGCGATGATTTGTTTGAATCCTTAAATGTAACTCGAGTGGAGCGCTTAGAGGACCTTTTCCCTATGTGCGATGTGGTGAGCTTGCACGCTCCCTGGTTGCCTCAAACTGAGAATTTGGTGACGGGGGCGATGCTGGAATCTTTGCCCGATCGTGGCACTTTTATCAATACATCGCGCGGAGCGATTGTAGATGAGCCTGGCATGTTGAAGGCATTGCAGGCCCGTCCCGATCTCTTTGCAGTGCTGGATTTATTGCAGGATGAGAAGACCTATCACAGCAATCCAATTACCGCGCTGCCGAATGTATTTATGACACCTCATGTCGCGGGCTCGCAGGGCCATGAGTGCCACCGAATGGGGGCTTTGGCCGTGGAAGAATGTCGCCGCTATTTGAATGGAGAGCCGCAGGTGACTCCTTTGACGCGTGAAAGCGCCGAGCGCCTCGCTTAACACGCTACATGTTACACACTAATTTAAACACAAAAGTATAAGCTCTAAACAATTGACCATGACTGCCACTATTGAAAGCCCCGCCTCGGATGGTATTGCCTCCATTCCACAAGAGATTCTAGATCGCCTCACACGCGTTGATATGCCCGCGGTGCGCGGTATCGACGCTTCGGATACATGCTTAGATTTGGGCGGTGTTTCTGTGCCCGTGTATCAATGCGAAGCCTTGGTGCTTGGTAGTGGCGCCGCGGGCATGCGCGCGACGGTAGAGCTACACCGCCGCGGTGTCGATGTGCTGGTGGCCAGCACGGGGCTCTTTGCGGGCACCTCTGCATGTTCAGGCTCTGATAAGCAGACCTTGTATACTTCCAGCACGGACTATAAGGGTGACAACTTTATCAAATATGCAGAAAGTCTATGTTCGGGCGGTGCGATGGACTTCTCGACAGCCTATGTTGAAGCTGTGGGATCCAATGATGCGGTTGGTGGTTTGCAATTTATGGGCTTACCCTTACCGCACGATGATCAAGGCGCGATCTTGCGTTACCAAACCGACCACGACGAAGCAGGTCGTGCCACTAGTTGTGGTCCGCGCACTTCAAAGCTGATGGTTAAGGTGCTTTTTGAAGAAGCTTTGACGCTAGGTGCGCGCATTTTGCCTAGCACTAGTGGAATCCGGATCGTGAAAGAAACAGTCGACGGTGAAGAGCGCGTATGTGGTGTGGTGGCCTTACACCGTGAGGAATCACGCAACGAATATGGCCTCATTTTTATCCAATGCCAGGATCTAATCATTGCAACTGGCGGCCCCGGCGAGCTGTATCGAGATAGTGTGTATCCACATCATTGTCATGGTGGCTTGGGGCTCGCTTTGGAGGCCGGGATTGAGTTATGTAATGTCACGGAAAGCCAATTCGGTATTGGCACGCCGCGCACGACTTTTCCTTGGAATTTATCGGGCACCTATGTGCAAGTGATGCCGCGTGTCTATTCCGTCGATGCGGAGGGGAATGAAATTCACTTTTTGAAGCGTTATTATCGCACGACACGTGAGATGGTTTCCAATACTTTCCGTAAGGGCTATCAATGGCCCTTCCACTCCACTCGGATGCTGGATTATGGCTCTAGCCTTTTCGATCTTGCGGTGTATCTCGAATGTCAAGCGGGGCGTAAGGTCTATCTCGACTTTTTACGTAACCCAGAACCGGTGAATGAGGGGGAAAGCTTTAGTCTCGAAGATCTCGATCCAGACGTGCGGGCTTATCTTGAAAACAACGAGGCCTTGTATGATCTACCGATCGACCGCTTGCGCCGGATGAATCCACTCGCGATAGAGCTCTACCGTATGCATGGAACTGATCTGTGCGAGCAGCCTTTGGAGTTTGCGATGAATAATCAGCATATGAACGGAGGCATTCTGATCAACGACTGGGGACAAACGAGCTTGTCGGGCTGCTATGCTATTGGCGAAGCTGCAGGGAGTCACGGCGTGACGCGCCCTGGAGGGGCTGCGCTCAATTCCGGCCAAGTCTTTGGTAAGCGTGTGGCTGTAGCGATTAAGCGGGCACATTTAAACAAAGCCGAGTTCACTCCTGATCAGGCTACGATCACGCAACAGATACAGGAAACTTTGGCGGACGCGAATAGCTTCGTCGCAAATAGTGATGGTCGCACACCCAAGGAAGTGAAGACTGAAGTGCAGGCTCGTATGAGTGATTCGGCTGGTATTATTTGCACTCAGCAGGGCGTGGCTCAAGCTTTGTCAGATGCCCAAGCGCTGCGGCGGGAGGTTGAGAGCCATGGACTTCGAGTCGGCTCGCCTGCTTTGGTGGGGCAAGCATTTCGCTGGCGTCATATGGTTTGGGTCTCGGAGGCGGTGTTGACCGCGCTGGATCACTATATTCAAAACGGCGGCGGGAGCCGTGGGGCACGTGCGATTTGCGCGGATGAGGGCACGCGTTGCCCTGATGCGAGTCACGAGGATTTGAGTCGTTTTCGCTTTGTTGAAGAACAAGCCAAAGACCGCGAAGAAAAGTTGATCGTTAGTCGCGAGGGTGACGGTGTTTCAGTGCACGCCTTACCCGTGGATTTGAGGCCCGAAGTTAAACGCGAGTTCTTCGAAAAAGGCTGGGGGCCGTATTTGATTAAAGAAGGCTAATCCCTTTGGAGGCTTTGGAGGCTTTGGAGGCAAGGCGTCCCGCCTTGATACGTTTGCTTTGCATCGGGCGGGACGCCCGATCTCCATGTGGGAGCTTGCCCTTTGGAGGCAAGGCGTCCCGCCTTGATGCGTTTGCTGGCATCGAGCGGGACGCCGGATCTCCATGTGGGGGCACTATTTCTTAAATATCAGGGCGTAGCCTCGGAACTCGGCTCCCTTGGGGAGGGTGAGCGTTTCACCGTCGAAGAGTGGGGCTTCTGTGCTGCTGTCGACTAAGCTAGTCACGAAATTGCGACACTCGCTGGCTGGCAGCTTGATGACGAGGTCCTGGTCCGGGAGTCCTGCGAAGGTATGAATCACTAGTAGCGCTTGGCTGCCGTCGTGGCTTTCTCGCCACAGGCCTTGCCAGGAGGTGGGGTTGTGCCAGTTGTGAGCGCCTGGACCGAAGAAACGGCTATGGCCGCTCTTGATGATCGGGGCCGCTTGTTCGTAGAAGCTGACGGCTTCTTTGACGATGGCCATTTGCTTGTCGCTCAAGTCGTGAACTGGGCCCGATAGGCACATACGGCCATAGAGGGTTGCCGTGAGCGAATAATAGAAGCGCTCTTCAGTGTCGTCGGGGTAGAGCACGGCCCAAATTTGAGATTGGCGCGGTGGCATTAAATAGTGTAACTGACGAGCGATGATGGGGATATTCCATGACTCGTGCGCATCTGAAAAAGAGCTCATGGAAGTGAGCCCAATCATGTTAGGCTCCAGCCGGTGGCCGCCCGAGGAGCAATTTTCGATTACAAGATTTGTAACAGATTCGCGGATACGCTTGAAGGTGGATTGAATGCCGTTGACTTGTTGGCGTAGCCCCTCGCCCAGTGAATCTGGATGGTCACAGCCTATGCCGATGGTGTCGTTGTAATCGACTTTCAGATAGCCGAGCTGATTGTCGTTTAGGAAATCAATCAGTTTCTCGCCGAGATAGTCTTGCACCCATGGATCATTTAGATTCCAGAAACGACGGCTGCCGACTTGTAGAGGCTTGCCGTTACGTTGCAGGTGATGTTCGGCTTGTTCCCATGCCTTGGATCCGGGATTGCAAACCTCGAACTCAAACCAAATGCCGGGGATATAGCCGAGTTCGCGGAGTTCTTGGCAAACTGCGCCGATACCTGAAGGGAACTTCTCGCTGTCGACTTCCCAGTCACCGTTGGATTGCATGGTGGCTTCGGGGGGGCGCTTGGCCCAGCCATCGTCGATGACGAGGTAGCGGATACCTGTGCCGAGTAGACGTTTGGCGAGTGCCATCGTCTTTTCATGACTGGGAGAGCCCCAGTTGGTGCACCATTCATTAAACATGACAGGCAGAGATTGCTCCGACTCCGGGAGGCCTTTGAGCTGCGATTCTTGCAAGCGAACCAGTTGGCCAGTCAGGTCGCTCAGCTCGCCCTGCACGCAAGCTAGGTGAGCGACGGGAGTCGTCAAACTTTCGCCGGGAGCCAGCGCTTTCTTCCAATGACCAAACTCAAAGTCAGCTAGGCCGCCAGAGATCGAAACACTGTCGCCGCGGCGAGTGATTTCCATTTGCCAAGAGCCTGGGTGTGCCAATTGAGCGCCCCAAAGTACTCCAGTCTGGCAGTCTTCGATCGCGACGAAAGGAAAGAATTTGCGTACTGGCATGGTGCCCACTTGACCGAAGCGTTCGGATACGGTGTTAAAACCACACCAATTTCGCTCGAGGTGTAAGTCTTCGAGGGATTCGCTGCAGAGGCGCCCTTCGTTGCTCCACCATGATCGGAAGCGGTGTATTTTGAGTCGCCCCGGGGCGTCGTTGTCGACAAATGGGGTGATGCCTGAGATTACAAAACTAGTGAGTAGCTCCAGCGAGACGGCTTGATCACCGTGATTTGTGAGGGTGGTCCAGGCGCGTAGGGTGCCTTCGACTTCGGTGGCTTCGAGGTGTTGCTCGACGACTAATTGATGACGTGGGTCGTGGAAGGCCGTTATGATTTTAGAGTCATCTGTGGAAACTGCTTCGCGCTGCTCTAAGTAGTCAATGCTGCTGCTGTTCTGCATGCTCATGCCTGCGATGAAGCCGCCGGAGCTGATGTCGTCTTCCAGCTTGAGTTGCACCATGCTGTCAGGTACATTGATCACGGGATTCAGTTTTTTGCACTCTGGCCGATCGGTGATCGCGCTGCGTGCTTCGACGCGTTGATTTGCAGTTGCGCTGGGGCAGAGGCGCAATTCAGTTTTTCCAGATTCTGAGGTCACTCGGTCGATCTGTAGACCGTTGAGGAGTTGAGAGGTCGTCATTTGAAGTCGTGCAGTGGGGGGGGCGTTGTTTTTTAGGTGAGGTCGGCTGGGCGAATTTTAGTCGTAGAGCCAGAATCGTTTGACTTCGTTTTGGAAGTTTTGTGCTTGTAGTGCCCATTGGTTGACGAATGCGTTGACGCGAGCTTGAGCGCCGCGTTGCTTGATTTCGTCCCACCAAGCGGTGCTACCGACGTGTTTATTAAAAAGGGTGGGGTTCTTGGAGGCGGCAAAGGGATTGCTGGAAGACCATGCGGCGGCGAGTTGCATCATGTGGAAGCTGAGCTCGGTGGGGCGAACGCGGCTCCAATCGACGACACTCACATAGACGCCAGTGACGGGGGCGCCGGCGGCGCTTTGGGTGTCGACTATACGGTAGCTTAGACCGGGAATGTTCTTTGCCTCGAGCGCCGCTTTGACTCTGGCGGGGGATTTGCCACTGTAGCGCAGAAGTCTAAAAGGATAGGGAGTGCCGATGCCGTGGCTGAAGCCTCCTTCTTGGGCGCCGAGTCCTGTCATCGCGTAGCCGAGCACGGCAGAGAGATCCGGGATGTAGGGGGAGGTCGGCACCCAGCGCAGTCCAGTTTGTGTCCACAGCATATCGCGACTCCAGCCCTGCATGGGCACGATGCTGAGTTTGCCTTGCTCACGTGTGGCATTGGGTGTCTCCATCCAGCCAGGACTGTGTTTGGCGATGCGTGCGAGCTCGGCGATGGTGAGGCCGTGCACATAGGGGACATGAAATGCGCCGACGTAGCTGCGCCATTCGCGGTCGAGCGGGGGGCCGTCGACTTTGAGCCCGCCGAGTGGGTTGGGGCGGTCGAGGATGATGACTTCGACTTCGTTTTCAAAGCAGGCTTCCATTGCGTAGCGCATGCAGCTGACATAGGTGTAGGAGCGCACGCCGACGTCTTGTAAATCGATCACGAGTGCATCGAGGCCAGCTAGCATCTTGGGGGTAGGCTTGCGGTATTGACCGTAAAGCGAATAAACGGGTAGTCCGGTGCGCGGGTCGATTTTATCATCGACGGGCACGTTGGCTTTTTCGTCGCCATAGATGCCATGTTCGGGCCCGAAGAGTGCGACGAGTCGAGCATTGGATGCGCGGCGGAGCACATCGATGCTACTCTCGCCGCGGCGGTTGATGCCCGCAGGGTGAGTGAGTAGGCCGACGCGTTTACCCGCGATGGCGCGAAAGCCACTTTGCTCTAGCACGTCGATGCCGAGGTAAATGGGTGCCGCATGGGCGAGCCCTGTGCATAACAGTAGTAAGAATAGTAGGCGACAGAGCGGTTTAATCATGTTTGGAGTCTTGGTTAGCTGGGGGTGAATCTGACTTCAATTTACGGTCGTTGATTTTACTGCGGAGTAATGCGTAGCTGGCGGCGGTGCGGTTGGCGACGATGCGGTAGGTGACGCTGCCAATTAAGCCGAAGAAGGTGCCCATTATGACGGCGCCTAGGTTGGTGACTCCAAAAACTGTGGCTAGATTGTCAAATTTATTGCCCCAGGCGCCATGAATGAAGTTGTCGAGCAGCAGGCGGACTTCTTCGTGGTGCAGTGGTGCGACTTCGACGCCAATCAGATTTAAAAAAATGCGTCCTGTTTGGTAGCCGGCATACCAGATCGGCAATACCGTGAGTGGGTTGGAGACAATTTGTAGTCCCGCGATTATTGGGAGATTGGCGCGTAATATCAGTGCGAGTAGAAATGCAAGCGGTACTTGTATTCCGTAGAGAGGCATGAGCGTCAGTATGCTACCTGCTTGGATTGCGGGCACGGCATGCTCGACTCGGAAACTCCATATGTAAACGCGTTTACGAGCGGATTCGGCGAAAAACTTGAGAATCGGGTAGCGGTGTATATTCGTGCGTCGGGGGAGGGGGCGCAGCCACTTTTTGACCCGTCGGATACGTCGCCGCTTGGTCTTGTTGAACTCTGATTCCTCAGCGGTCATGCGTGGTTCGGCTCTGCAAGACTTCGGCTACCTTTTGTGTTAAAAACTCTGGAGCTCCTTTGAGTGCTTGAGCTAGCGGAATACCTTCGGGGGAAATGCTATAGGCTGCGGTGCCGGGGAATCGATCGCGCACGGATTGTGCGGCCGTCTCTTCGGCGTAGCCGGCAAAGAGGATGGCATTGGTATCGCTGGAGTAGGCGGCTGCGAGTAGAGCGTAGGGGCCCTTGCCTGCGAGTGAGCTGTTGTCGAATTTACCTTCGCCTGTTAAGACCAGGTCTGCGTGTTTTATTTTGCTGGCGAGATCCAGCCAAGCGGTGACTAGTTCGAAGCCGGGCACATAGCTAGCTTCGCTGGCGACGTTGAGTCCGAAGCCGAGTCCGCCGGCGGCGCCGCTGCCGAGCACTTTGAGGCGTGCATCTTCTTTTCCGAAAAATTGGCACAATTGTTTGGCCACACGCTCGGAGGCATCATCAAAGGCAGTAATTTCGTCAGGTGCTAGGCCTTTTTGTGGGCCGTATATGGCGGCGGCACCTTGTGGTCCGAGCAGTGGATTTTCTACGTCGCAGGCGATATAGATGGGGGGCACTTCAAGCTCGATGCTGCCTGTGATCGTGTGCACTTGGTCCCACTGCGCGGGGGTGATTTGCCCACTGGGGCAGAAGTTCAGGCCCAAGGCTTCCAGTGCGCCAAGGCCCAGGTCGCTGGTAGCACTGCCACCGATGCCTAATAGTATGGCACTGGCCTCTTCCGCCACGGCGATGCGGATCAGCTCCCCCACGCCGCGCGTGGTGCAATGGCCGGGGTGGCGCTGTGCTGCGGGCACTTGTTCCAAGCCTGCTACGGAGGCCATTTCGATGATCGCCATTTTGCCCTTGTTCACGCCTAGAAATTGGCGTGCGGCTTTAGGGATTTTTGCGATCTCGACCCAACCCAGCGGCGCTTCGAGCTCCTCACCCAGAGGTCCACAGACCTTGTGAAATTCAATATATCCGTCGACTGATTGGGTTAGGATGGGGCAAAAGCCCTCGCCGCCATCGGTGAGCGGCGCGGCGGTGTAAATGTGTGACTCACCGAGTGCGAGCTGAGCTCCTTTGAGCGCGGCTTCACAAGCGCGATCTGCAGGCATGGAATCTTTGAACTTATCGAAGGCGGCTAGGATATGCATAGGCACCGAATATGAACGTCGAGTCGCGAAGGTCCAACATTGATCGCGGCAAATTTGAATTTTCGCTAGATGCAGTCGCTTCTTTTTCGCGGATAGCTGGCATGAAGCATGCTAATAGATATGAAAAAAAGAAAATTATATTTATGAGTACTAGCGAACCTACGTCCACCGTCGAACCGTCCACTGCCTCTACACCGGCACATATGGATATTCATCATCTTCCGGATTGGTTGCGCAAATACTCTGTTGAGGCTTCGGTATTGGATGAGGCAGAGATCGATCGCCATCCGGTACATGGTACCACTGTGTATCTCGCACATACGCAGGTGCCCACTCGCTTCGGTGATTTTCGTGCATGTATCTTTCAAGATATCATTCACAAGGGCTATATCATTGCACTGACGTATGGGGACATTAAAAACGCGGAGCTATTACACACACGTATGCATTCGAGCTGTGTGACGAGTGAAACGCTCGGTGGCTGCGATTGCGATTGTGTGCAGCAGCTTGAGGGCGCGATGGAGAAGATTGCTCAGAGTGGGCATGGCGTCTTATTCTATTTATTACAAGAGGGGCGCGGCGTTGGTTACTCGGCGAAGGCACGCGACCGGATGTTGGTGCAGGCGAGTGGCGACACCTTATCGACCTTTGATGCTTATAAGACTTTGGGGCTGAAGAAGGATTATCGTCAGTATCTCAACATCGCCGATATCGTGCACATTTTGGACATTGATGCCAAGTGGGTGGTGTTGACGAATAATCCCGACAAAGTGGAGGCGATGCAGCGCAATGGATTGACCGTCGAGCGCACCGAATCGATTGAGTATGAGCCGGGGCCTTTTAATTTATTTTATTTGAAATCGAAGCAGGAGTCCGGGCATGTGCTCTCGCGGCCGAATGAGCTGCCGCTGGCGGACATTCGCCTTCCCGAAGCCGTAGTGCCTTTTAAGCCTGTGCGCTTAGAGCAAGCGGAGCGCTTTATATATATGGCGAGTTATCTGCTGCCGATTCGTCCTATCGACGACGAGATCGTGGTGTCTTACGATCTGGTGCGTGAGATCTTAGGCGATGAGGAGCTGGAGCCGTATACCCTGGGGGACGAGCCGATGATTCGCGAATTTAAATCAATTCGCGGGAATCGCTTGAGTTTGAAAATTGATGCCAAAGCGATCGAAGCCAAGGGCAAGGACCCCAAAGAAAACCCATTCGCGCGTCTGCTCTTTGAGCCTTATTGGTTTCGCGTGCATGTGTATTATGATATCGTGAGTGGCGATGACTTTGTGGTGCTGACCCATGGTAAGCCCAAGTCTTATGATCGGCCGATTGTACGCATTCAGAGTGAGTCTATCCTGAATCGTTTTCCTGTAAAAGTGGACGAGAATAAGGCGAAGTATAACCGCGCGATTCAACACATCGTGCGTTATGGCAGTGGTGCGGTGGTGCTGGTGTATCAGGATGGGCGTGGGGCAGGTTTCGGTGCTTTCTCGCTGGATCGTATGTTTCGCGAGCAAAATCGTAGCTATGATACTCGCGAGTCCTACCGTAAGCTCGGCGTTCCTTTTGATCAGCGTGACTACGAGTGTGTCTTTCAAATTTTGAAAAGCCATCTCCCGAGCATGAACATTCAGATGGTCATGAACTCGCCCAATAGTTTGATAGAGAAAAACGAGTATGCACAGGCGCTGCACCGTAGTGGTTTAAATGTAGTTGATTGGATCTTTCTAGAGTCTGAGACTTGAGGCAATGAGCTTGCAACGCGGACTTGATATTTTGGCACAACGGATTGAACAAGTTCCGGAGTGTTTACGGCAAACTTTGGCTCCGTCATTGCCGACGCCTGTCTTTGCCGGTGCGGCCCGCGAGGTGATCACTACTGGGATTGGGAGTTCGGAGGCGGCCGCCAAGTATTTGCAGGCGCAACTGAATCGTATCCCGCAGCAACATGCGGAATTTTTGCCGACCTGTGCATTTTATGGCGAGCTGCCGGCCGCCAGCGCGCGTAAGCATTTGGTCGTTTTTACCCAAGGGCTCTCGCCCAACGCGCAGATCGTGCTGGCGCGGCGATCACAGTTTGCGGGTTTGACGCTGGTGACTTCGTCCACCTTGGAGGGACAGCGCCAAGCCGGCAAGACTGACCGTGCGCAGCTCTTGCAGGATTTGGAAGCCGAGGGCGCTTCCATTGTGACGCACCCGATGGAGGATGAATTTGAAATTTTGCCGCGCATCATCGGGCCTGCCTGTGCTTTATTGGCGGCGTGGAAGGTCGCGGCCTCAGTTGCGGAGGCTCAGTCTACTGTAGCTCAGGCCAGGATCTCCGATATGCTGGATGCCGTCTGGGCGGTCGACTTGCCCGACACCGAGCTGCTGGAGCGCTGCGCTCACGAGCTTTTGACGGGTGTTGATTTTTATTTTAGTGATTGCAGCTCGCTCTATGCGCAAAATTTAGCGGCCAAGGTGCTGGAGACCGTGTTTTGTGCACCGCCACGTATTCGAGATTTGCTTGATTATTCGCATGGTCCCTTTCAAGCCGAACGCGCGCAGCCGGGGCATCGTTGGATTTTTACCAGTGAGCAGCCGGCGGCACTGGATCTGGTGGCGCGCTTGCGTCCTTTATTGGAGCGAGTGAACCCGCCCGTGATCATCCAATCGCCGGTGCCGGAGCCTTATGCGATTTTTTATTACGAGCGCTTTCTCAATGCGGTGGTGCTTCGCGCCGCGAAATTGGCCGGATATAATCTGATCGATTGGCCGGGCAAGTTGGAAGACGGCGAGGGGTATGCCTTGCAGCAGCCTTATGCGCGCGAATTGTGATTTTTTCCGCTTATACCCATTCAAAAAAAATGGACCTAGGTGGCCTGCACCTAGATCCATTGAAGAATGTGTCGTATGGCTCGTTTCGGCCTATCCGCTTAGCGCTGTTCTTGGCCGCTCTCGATGTCGATGATCTTGAAATTCTCGACGTGATAGATCGGATCGGCACGGAAGGAGAGGCGTGCGCCGTAGGATTGCTCGATTTCCAGTAGCAGATCCTCATCCTCTTGGCGCAGGCGTTCGAGGTTGGTCGGGTGGAGCAATACGCGTAGTGCGATCTCCTTATCGTGGCCATCGCGTGCGCGGATGTGGCGGATGACACTGATTAGGCGACGTTGCACTTCCACGCTCATAGTGCGAGAGCTCTTGACCGAGCCGCGGCCGTGGCAATACGGGCAGTCGGTGTAGATGCCGCTGGAGTGACTCTCCGAGTGGCGCTGGCGCGTCATTTGCATGATGCCGAGCGTCGAGATCGGTAGGATGTGGTTCTTGGCCTTGTCGTTGGCCATTTCGCGACGCATGCGAGCGAGTACGGCGTTGCGGTCTTTTTTCGCCTTCATATCGATGAAGTCGAGAATGATGAGGCCGCCGATATTGCGCAGCCGCACTTGGCGACAGATCTCGGTGGCGGCTTCCAGATTGACCTGTAGGATGAAGTCTTTGCCATCCTTGTTCTTATTCTTGTGCGAGCCGGTGTTTACGTCGATCGAGATCAGCGCTTCGGTTTCTTCGATCACGATTTCGCCGCCGCCTGGCAGGGGTACGCAGCGCATATAAGTCTGCTCGATTTGGCGTTCGATATTGAAGCGTTCGAAGACCGGGATGTCGTCTTTAAAGATGTGAATCTTGGACTTGGAGCGAGGCGAGATCTTCATGACCTCCTCCATGACATTGTCATAGTCCTCCTTCTTGTCGACCATCACGCGGTCGATTTCTTCGGTGAGGAAGTCACGCACTGTGCGGCCGACGATGTCGGGCTCTACATAGAGGCAGGCCGGCTTCTTAGTGGATTCCATGCGCTGGTTGATCACCTCCCAGCGCTTGAGTAGGATGTGGAGGTCGCGGATAAAATAGCGGGCTTTTTTACCTTCGCCCGCAGTGCGGACGATGATGCCCATGCCTTCGGGCAGGGTGAGATCGCGCAAGATGCCCTTCAGGCGAGAGCGCTCTTTTTTGTCCTCAATCTTGCGGGAAATACCGAGTGTGCCGGTGTAAGGCATCAGCACCAGAAAGCGACCGGGCAGGGCGATGTTGGTGGTGGTGCGTGGGCCCTTGGTGCCGATTTGGCCCTTGGTGATTTGTAGCACGATTTCGCTGCCGATCGGGTAGAGGCGCGGGATGTCTTTAACGGTGATCTTTTCTGCTTCGCGCTTGCGTTGCTTTTCAGATTTATTGTCGCGGACCACCTCGATGCTGTTGTCTTTGGCGGCTGGCAGAATGTCCCAGTAGTGCAGGAAGGCATTTTTTTCTTCGCCGATGTCGACGAAGGCTGCCTTGAGGCCAGGCTCCAAGTTTTGAATGCGTCCCTTGAAAATGGCGCCGACTTCACGTGCTTCACCGCTGCGTTCGACTTCGAACTTTTCGAGCACGCCGTCTTGTAATAAGGCGACGCGTTTTTCGAGTGGCTCCGAGTTGATAATCAGCTCGGTGTAAGACTTCTTCTCGGCTTTGATGGCTTTGACGATGCGAGTGATGAGCGGTTGTTTCTTTTCGCGCTTGGCCGCGTCGTCTTTGAGCGCACGGGTGTCGATACGCTCCGCTTTTTTTTCCTTGGGAGCGGAGATCAGTTCTTTGGTGTATTGATTGTCGCTATTTTCGTCGTGTTCGCTTTTTGCGTCGTTATTAGAATTTTTGTGAGTGTTTGATTCGTCGTTCATTGGTCTTGGTTTCCCGTGGGTGAGGTGGGGATCCCAAGTTTTGTCTGTTTTCTCTCTGTAATCTGTAGGTGCGTGGGTGTATCCGTATCATGAGAAATCCTTTCGATACCGGTATACACTTTGCACAAGACCTTGTAGAATAAAACAGCTCAAAACAAAGGAGCCTCCGTAACTTAAAAACGGAAGCGGGAGTCCAGTAATCGGGGTAATGCCGATAGTCATGCCAATGTTGATGAAGAAGTGGACGAGGAATAGAATACTGACACCGATGGCCAGTTGCATTCCAAATCGATCTCTTGCGAGTCCGGCAATACGTATGCCGTTGGCGACCATCAGGCAAAATAGCCCGACGACGAACGCGCTTCCAAGAAAGCCTGTTTCCTCCGCAATCACGGAGAAAATAAAGTCGTTGTGTGCCACCGCTTGTGGCAGATAGCCGAGCTGTGCTTGGGTACCTTTGAGGTACCCTTTGCCCGACAATCCACCAGTTGCGGCAGAAATTTTTGCTTGATTGGCATTCCAGCTCGCGCCGGTGCCGGTCGGGTCCACCACGTCGGGGGCGACGAAGGTGAGAATCCGATTTCTTTGATAATTGCGAATGGGGAGCAGCGACTGGTAGTCGCCGACTGCCTCTATTTGATCCGAGCTTTTCGCTTCACGTTCAGCTTCCAGGTGCTGGCTGTAGCCGTATAGGTCGACCCCAAGCGCAGCCAGTGCGATCGCGAAAGCTGCGAACGCACTCAGGAAAAATTTCTCGGATAATCGAGAAACATATAGCAGAGCGAAAATCATTGGTGGAAAGACAAGCGATGAACCTAGGTCGGGTTGCAGGAAAATCAACAACATTGGAAGTAAAAAGACACCGGCGACTCTGGTGAGCACGAGCAGTGAATCTTTGACTGTTCCGATCTCGGATCGGGCTAGAATACTGGCCGCCATAATCAGGGTGCCGATCTTGGCCCCTTCGGTGGGTTGCACTCGGGTGACTCCCAGGTCGATCCAGCGACGGGCCCCCATATCTTCGAAGCTAATCGGGCTAAATTTGGTGGTGAGCAAGAGCCCGCAAATGCCCGCAATGTAGGCGATGTGTGCGTATTGCAGGATATACTTGTAGTTAATGGCCGAAATGCCGGTGTAGGTCCCTATGCCTATGACGATCCAGAAAAGCTGTCGTTTCCAGTGGCCGCCTTGATAGGAAATTTGCGCCGAATAGATGAACATCAGCCCCACTAGGCAGAGTACGAGTATGCAGAGCGGATTCACGATGTCGAAACGAAGTCGCTCCCCTGGGTGCATCAGGTTCTGATATTTCTTACTAAATATTCGACGGTAGACGGACACGTGGATATGGACTTACGGATATGGAATGCAGTCTATGAGTGTTCTGCAGTTCTCAGTTTTAACAATACCGATCAGTTGATGTCTCCGAGATAATTGCTGGGGGGGCTGAAGACGCCATCCTTGAAGAAGGGCTTGATCACTTCAGGTAAAAAGCGCCGATTGTGCAAGTCTGTGAGCGGGATCCATTCTACGCCGACCTGTTTTTTATCGTGTTCGGTGCCGGGGCCGATGCTGTCGGGATCCGGCAAGGAGCAGCTAAAGACGTTTTCAACTTGATGGAAGGAGTGGTGCGATTTGCGAAATTCGTGATTTTTTCCGATGTATTCGCGCACATAGAGCAGTTCGCCGATTTCGACTTCGGTTCCGATTTCCTCCAGGCATTCACGCTTGAGCCCTTGGCGCAAGGTCTCGCCGTGGCGCTGGCCGCCTCCAGGTAGAATGTAGAACACGCCCGAGCGGTCGCGCATTTTGATGGCGAGGACTTTTTGATTCAAAATGATGAGGGCGCGTGCCGCTGTTCGAATATGGCGCATAGTCAGAATTGACAGCCAAAAGGAGATTGACGCAGGGGCAAGACTCAACGCGGCTTCTGTGAAATTTGTGTTGCGATTGTGCGAGTCACTTGCGGTTTACTGCAGCTTGTGTCAATAGCATGAGCCATGGTAGATATTGTAGATAGTTTCGGGGCCGAGCCCATCAAGGCTGAGTTTGGAGATTCGCCGCAATTACTCTCATTTTTAGAGGCTAATTTCGCGGGCGCAGAGCAGGCCGACGCCCGACGGCAACTCTTGGAGTTGAGTGACGAGAGTGCATTTTCCCTGCGTCAATGGGTAGCATCTTTGCGCACGGTGCGCGCTTGGTTGGATGCACGTGGACTCGAGATGTCGCTCGAGGAGGAGCTCGGTTATGTTTGCTGTGCAGGCGAAGCGGCGGGGGCTGGAGCCAACCTGACCTATTTGCCTGCTCTGGTCGCGGAAATGTTGGAGAGCTATGGCTGTGAGCGTGCAGAGCCGCGGAGGAAAATTAAAAGAGGTCTGGGGGAAGTTTAGGAGCTGTATGGTTTCGCGCTTGCCTGAGCGGATGAAGCGCATTTGCTCTCTCGCATGGTGCAGAAAATACAGCCACGCTTCCTAGATTACACGAGCGCTCATGCAGTCGCTCAAAACTTCGGCACGCCCGTCTATGTCTACGATCAAAAGACATTGGAGGCCAATGCAGCCGCTGTGTTGGCTTTTCCTAATGCCTTCGGTTTGACGGCTCGCTATGCGATGAAGGCTTCGCCCAACGCGGCGATCTTAAAGATTTTTGCCCAAGCAGGGCTGCATATCGATGCGTCGTCGGGGCATGAGGTGCACCGTGCGATGGCAGCGGGCATTGCTGCTGAGAAAATCAGCCTCAGTGCGCAAGAGTTGCCAGAGGATTTGGGCGAGCTCTTGGAGGCAGGTATCCAGCTGAATGCGTGCTCGCTGGCACAGCTGGAACGTTTCGGGCAACTCCAGCCCGGTGGTGCTGTGGGCATTCGCATCAACCCCGGAGCCGGCTCGGGCGGTAATAACCGTACCAATGTGGGCGGCCCGTCTTCCAGCTTTGGTATCTGGTACGAGTGGATCCCTCAGATCAAAGAGCTATTGGCTAAATATTCGCTCACTGCGGTGCGCATCCATACACATATTGGCTCAGGCAGCGATCCCGAGGTCTGGCTCAAGGTGTCGAAGATGAATTTTGAAATGGTGCGTCAGTTTCCTGATGTGGTGACGCTCAACCTCGGAGGCGGCTTCAAAGTCGGGCGTATGCCGGACGAGAAGTCGACCGACCTGCAAGTGGTGGGCCAGCCGATCAAGGAAAAGTTTGAGGAGTTCGCGGCCGAGACCGGTCGCCAGATCCGCCTCGAAGTGGAGCCAGGCACTTTCTTGGTCGCCAATGCCTGTGCCTTGCTGTCCAAGGTGCAAGATGTCGTCTCTACCGGCGAGGCGGGATACGATTTTATTAAGCTCAATACTGGCATGACGGAATTGCTACGTCCCTCCATTTACGGAGCGCAACACCCGATCAGTCTCTTGCAGAGTGAAGAGGCCGCCAGCACTAAAGAATATGTGGTCGTGGGCCACTGCTGTGAGTCGGGGGATATTTTGACACCTGCGCCTGGCGACCCAGAGCTGCTCGCGACGCGTGAGCTGCCCGAGGCCAGCATTGGTGACTACTGCGTGATCGATGGTTCCGGGGCCTATGCTTCAGCGATGACGCCCAAGCACTATAATTCGTATCCCGAAGCCGCGGAAGTGATGCTTCAAGCCGACGGTGAGCCGCGGCTGATCCGTCGTCGTCAACAGCTGGCAGACATCTGGGCCAACGAAGTTTAGAACGTCCAACGTCCAACGTCGAACGTCCAATTTTGAATGTGAACTAGTCGCGGGGGACTTTAGACCCCGTTGGCGCTGGGCTGGCTGCGGCTAGTCGAACGCTCGAACCGAGGCTAAAGCACTCGGCTACGTCATAGGTGAAGGTCGAATGATCAATAATTCACAATCGAGTGTTCGCCCCATTCTCCCTCGTGTCGTGCATGCAACCCCGCGTATCTCCCATTCACCCTTGGATGTTGGACGTTCAATGGTCGACGTTCGTCCCGTTCCTCTGTTCCTCTTCGAACGATAATTCATCGCTGTCTTCAGGGCGGTTGGCGTGTAATTCGTCGGGCAGGCAGAAGTAATAGGTCATCAGCCATAGGCTCCAAGAGATGCGATAGAGCATGAGCGGGAGCAGTAGTGCGGCGATTCCAGCTGCTATCATTGCGGGGCGCTGAGGTATCCAGCCTGCAAAGCCTGCGAGTAAGAGCGGCGCGACCGCACCGAAGACTGCGATGCCGTAATTAATACAGAGCGGTCCGAGGTAGTAGCCATCGCCACGCTCCAGCGTCATGCCGCAGCAGGGACAACGATGATGAATTTTCAGAAATGAGCGAAAGAGCTTGGATCGTCCGCAGTTGGGACACTGACAACGTAGGCCACGGCGCACGATATCGCTGTGGCTCACTTTCGGGAGCTGGCTGAGGCTGGGGTCAATCATATAGAAAATAGCGTTTGAAATTGGCGGCCACTTGTTCCGCGAGTGCTTCCACTGTCAGGCCGCGCAGTTCGGCGGCCCTTTGGTAGCCGCGAAGTAGAAAGGTGGCATGGGCTTCACTGCTTGGGATTGTGTCGGGCGCGTCGCTTTCTATCAAGAGGCGATCAATGGGCACTGCCTGAAGGGCCGCGGGCGCTTTTTGGGCGCGGTCGCCCAGTTGACCTGCGTGAAATGAGAAATAGGCATCCCATTGCGCGAAATGCGAAACTTGCTCGGCGGAGCCGCTATACGCGTGCAGATGTATGCCACGTTTGGGGCAGGGCTGTGTCTTTAAAATGCGAAGTAAAGAATCGCTGGCTTTGAGGCAGTGGATTGAAACGGGCAAATTACGCTGGGCCGCTTGCTCTAATTGCCAGCTGAAGGCGGCTTGCTGACGCTCAATGTCGTAGCCCTCGATCCATTGATCGAGGCCAATCTCGCCCACCGCTTGAGCGGAGTCGATCTGCTTGAAGAAGCTTGCTTGCCAATCGCTGGGGGCGTCCTGCACTTGCCATGGGTGCAAGCCAATCGCCGAAATGACCTGTGGGTCCTTTTCGGCGAACTCGATGACTTCCCGCCAATCTGCGGGGCAGGTCCCATTGACGACGACCTTATGACGCGATGCTCCGAACAGATGGCAATGTGCGTCGTAGAGTTTCATGGGAGCCTGATGCGGTCTTCACAAGTGAAGCCCCTAGCTATTATGACTCCGCCAAGCAAGACTGAGCGAAGCGCTGGATCGATTCCACGATACGGCTGAGACCATTGCGGCGGTTGGGGGAGAGGTGTTGCGTGATGCCCACATCGCCCAGGAAGTCGGCGTCCGTTTTCACGATTTCCTCAGGTTTCGCATCGCTGTAGAAATCACAGAGTAGGCTGGCGATGCCCTTAACGATAGCAGAGTCCGACTCCGATTGAAAATCACACAGTCCGTTTTGATAGCAAGGAACCACCCAGAGTTGAGACATGCAGCCTTCGATTTTAAAGCTATCGATTCGCAAGTCTTCGGGCAGACCTTTGGCCTTCTTGCCGCGGTCCACGATGTAGCCCAGTCGTTCGTAGGGATCAGGAATGAGGGTGATCTCCTCGACCAGTGCGTTTTTCTTTTCTTCTAAATTCATAGCGTCTTAGAGTTAGAAGCTAGCCAGAGGAATTTAGAAGTCAAAAATAAGAGGCTTATGTAAGACAGACACTCTTGTCTGTCATTTGCGTCGCGCTGAGAGACAGGCGAGGGCGCCTGTCCTACGTAAAACAGACACTCTTGTCTGTCGTTACGCTTTTAAGCGTTTGTCGAATTGACGATTTTCCGGCCTTCTGAAAGGATATTTGTATGCGCGAGGAACTGCAGCCTGAACATCCTAGCTTTTTTCGAGGGTTCGAATTTGGGCGAGGCCGGGCTAAGACGCAGAGGCATTTGCCACAATGGAAACAGGTGAATGCGACCTATTTCGTGACTGCTCGTTTAATGGATTCATTGCCGATTCATATTTTGAATCAATGGAAGGAGAAGAAAGCTCTATGGCTTACGCAAAATCCGAAACCGTGGAGTGCCATGCAGCAGCGCTATTATAAGCTGAACTTTCCTGAAAAGATGGAGCGTTGGCTCGATCAGGGCATGGGGGACTGTTTATTGAAGGTTCAGGCGAATCGCGAATTTTTGATTCAAAGTCTGCGCTTCCGAGATGGAATCGACTACTTCTTAGGAGATTGGGTCATCATGCCGAATCATGTGCATCTCCTATTACGTCCGTTTGGGGATGCCTCGTTGTCTAATATATTGCAGGCATTGAAAGGTGTGTCAGCGCATCGTATTAATAAGGCTTTAGGCAGGACCGGGAGCTTGTGGATGGAGGAGAGCTTCACGCACATCGTTCGAAATTATGAAAAATTGAAGCAGGCTTCAGATTACATTCAGCAAAATCCCATAAAAGCAAAACTGTCATCAGAACATTATTGTTTAGGTCAGGGGCAGGCGAGCTGGTTTGCTGGGGATAGATAGGGTGGACAGTTGGAGAGACAGGCGAGGGCGCCTGTTCTACGTAAGACAGACACTCTTGTCTGTCGTTTGCGTCGCGCTGGGAGACAGGCGAAGGCGCCTGTCTTACGTAAGACAGACACTCTTGTCTGTCGTTTGCGTCGAGCTGGAGAGACAGGCGAGGGCGCCTGTCTTACGTAAGACAGACACTCTTGTCTGTCGTTTGCGTCGTGCTGAGAGACAGGCGAGGGCGCCTGTCTTACGTAAGACAGACACTCTTGTCTGTCGTTTGCGTCGCGCTGGGAGACAGGCGAGGGCGCCTGTCTTACGTA
>NZ_JARXHW010000170.1:0-951 GCF_031127805.1 Thalassobacterium maritimum
CAGACGACACAGACAACCCATATAGCCCGCTCGTAAAACTCTAAAAAGCAACTGGACGACTGACCACACAGGCTGGTTGTCTGGTCTCCACGATCTCAAAATAAATTTGCTCATCGCCTGAAAATATTCTTACAATCACCCCCATGAGCTTAACTGAACTAGAAAAAGAAGTCGAAAACTTGGATTCTTCTGATTTCGAGGCGTTTACGAAGTGGATTGATGCCTACGCTGCGAAACGCTGGGACGCCCAGTTCGAGCAAGACGTTGCTGCTGGGAAACTCGATAAGTTGGGAAAGAAAGCAGATCTCGCCTTTGAGTCAGGGCAGTGCACAGAGCTATGAAGCACTTTGCCTCTCCCGACTTTTGGTTTCACTACAGATTACTGCCTGAGAACATTCAGGACTTGGCGGATAAGAACTTTTCGCTCCTGAAAGAAAATTCAAGGCACCCCTCCTTGAGGCTTAAAAAAGTGGGGATATTTTGGTCGGCAAGAATCGGAATCAGCTACCGGGCATTGGGAAAAGAAAGAGAAGAGGGGATCGTCTGGATTTGGATTGGAACTCATGCCGAATACGACCAACTCATAAAGTAAAGTGAGATCAAGTCTCTGGTATCAATTCCGTTACGCGCTTCGCGCTTCACTCCATGATACAGCTCATCGATATGGGAAGAAAATAGAATCGACGGCTCGAAGCATTTAGACTAAGCATTTGAGAGTAAGAGAAGAAGCAAAGAAATAAAATCCTCAGGCAGCCAGAGCCGAGTCGCCGGTTGGTAAAAAGAAGAAGAAATTGAAGATTTAAATCCCCAGATAAAGCCCATAATTCAGAACCCCACACTCACCACGGCCTTCGGCCATAATCGGGTAGACGGGAGCATTAACTCTCCCGTCCCCCACATCACCCCCGATTCGCTATGCTCATTCCCCTTCGGCGGGACTGACAGCGGCCA
>NZ_JARXHW010000171.1:0-935 GCF_031127805.1 Thalassobacterium maritimum
ACCGGCGAGAGAGCCTCTGCGCTGTTCGGATACAGCCCGAAATCAACTCGATTCTCGAATCGAGCGAGGTAATCGCCATAAAACAGACTGCGTAACACCGTGATCAGTCTGGCTACGGACCCGTATGGCTGGTGATGTGGGGGACGGGAGAGTTAATGCTCCCGTCTACCCGATTTAGCTCTTCCGTCTCATGAACGTCACGACTGCTATAGAAATCCCCATAATTAAAACTGATGTAGACGGTTCCGGAACCGATGAAGCATCTGCAAAACTGTCACCGACATAAACTTGATTCACCGTGAGCTCTGTTCCAGTTGCTCCTGACGGAAACGGATCGCTGGAGCGCAGAAGTATTCCATCAATAGAAGCAGTTACGGTTTCGGCAGTATCTGCAACGGAAGCAGATCCAATCGTAACGGGATTGATCCACAGGCGTGAAATATCATTTGCGCCGTCTTCGGTAAATCCGACTACGGCTCGATACTGCTGTCCCACGTTAAGTGAAGATGTCCAATCCACAGGGTTATCCAGGTTATTTTCAATTCCTATGTCAAAGGTGCTAGAACTGCCTGTCGAGGTAATGAATAAGCGCCCGACTGTCATTGGTCCGCTTTGGAAGGAAAAGAAAAAGCTTCCTGACATCGACGGGGATTGCGTAACCGTGAATGACAATCCGGCATAAATGGTAGTATTTGATTCATTTGCGAAAGAAGACGAAGCTTCGCCGTCGATACTAGGCAATTGCAATGCACCCCCGGACACGGTTAAGTTAGTTCCAGAAACCGTCCAAGACGAACCAACATCTGGCGACTGTCCATTTAGGCTTCCGTTTGTATTAAAATCGTCTTGCAACAGAGTCGTTGCAATAGAGGAAGAATGGAAGGCGATCGCTGATAGGAGAATTAGGATTTGTTTTTTCATTATTTAGCTAACGT
>NZ_JARXHW010000172.1:0-907 GCF_031127805.1 Thalassobacterium maritimum
CACTCGTGCCAAGTTTTCGTAGGTTTAGATAACGACGACGGGCACGTTGTTCCGGTTCAGCAAGCTGCCCGGTCTTGTCGGCAGACCTCGGAACCCCGTACGCCAGCATGCCTCGGCGTAGCTCGGAGAGCGAAGACGGGTAGCACATGCGAAGACGTCGGCGCAGCCAGCGGTCTATCGGGCGCCAGACGCTACTGACAGCGCTCAACCCGAAGTAGCCCATCCAGCCACGAATGTATTGTCAAATCTTTGACATGCGATAGTCCATGCTTACGCTCCAGTTACGACTGCTCAGTTCCTTCAAGCGATACTTGAAGTCTGATAGCGAGTCTTCGCTCACAACGATTCTCCTTCCGCGGAAGCTGAAGCCAAGATAGCTCAGTTCCTTTGCCGGGCGCACCGCGCTTTTCTCGCGATTGACTTCAAGACCTAGCCGCTTCTCGACGAAGTAGCAAAGGCTCTCAAAGACACGCTCAGCAGCGTGCTCGCTTTTGACCAAGACGACTTCCGAGCGCAGCGACAAGACCGGGCCGAAGGAACCGGAACAAGTCGTCGGCGTAGCGAACGAAACGGTGCCCTCGTTTCTCCAGCTCCTTGTCCAGTGCATCGAGCACCAGATTCGAAAGCAAGGGGGATAGCGGGCCACCCCCGACTCACTTCGCTCGCTCCCCGCTGGCGGGACTGTAAGCTTGAGGCATGCCAGCGGGTGTATCGTGATAGGCTCCGAGTTCGACATAGCCCGCTTGTAAGTAGCGCTTAATCAAACGCACGACAGGGCCATCCCCGTCGAGACGCTCGCGTAGTGCTTCCAGCGCACGCGCTTGCGGGACTTTATCGATGTTCCGAGCGAAGCGACAAGACCGGGCCGAAGGAACCGGAACACGACTTTAGATCGATATCCACCGAC
>NZ_JARXHW010000173.1:0-902 GCF_031127805.1 Thalassobacterium maritimum
GCACTTGTGCTTCTCTAGTGATTGATTTGTTATTCAGGTCTTTCACAATGGACTTTCACCATATAAGGTTATCAACATGCCGGGCATACCCAGACGCAGCTATCAACTCCTTTCGCGCTCGGCGCTACAGTCGCGATAGTGCTCCACGATCTGCGAATTAATAAATGAAACAACTATCCCTACTCCTAATACTCTCTCTAGTTGGAACTGCGGTGTCGTGGGGATGCTGGGCTCTACCGCCAGAGTATGTGGTTGTCGAAACTGAAGCAGATGGGCTCTTTCTTAGGAAATGCAACAGGCAGGCAGTTATTGAGATCAGAGAGTCGAAAGAATTGGGCTTAGTTTGGAAAGTCGAAATTGATGACTTTAATCAACTCTTCTCGTCGTTCTACCTGACGCCAAACGGAAAGAAATTAATCCATGTTAAAGGGAATCACATGGTTAACCAGCTAGACGAATACTGTATAGACATCTACACTTTTAAGGGAAAGGTTGATGGATATAAGGCGAGTGAATTTTATGATGAACTACCACTCCTAAAAGGACTCAAAACCTCGGTGAGCCCAACACACCTATGGATGAAGAAAGTCATGAATGTATCCAATGAAAGAATTCACATCGAGACTCACAAGCATGGAACTATTCTGGCTTTTCTAGACGAGCATAAGTCCTCCAACGGTGGAAAGCAGATCAAGGCGGAGTGAGACAATAGATTTCGCTGCGCTCATCTATGCTCATCCTCCACGATCAGGGAAGAAAATTGAAAAAGGAAATCCTAGCAGACGTATTTTTTTAACCGCTTATTTACGCTAATGACCGCTTATCTAACCCGACGCTAAAAACGAAAAATGAAACCTCATCATAAGCGTAAATTAGTGAAAATAAAGCCTGCTGCGTGGGAC
>NZ_JARXHW010000174.1:0-899 GCF_031127805.1 Thalassobacterium maritimum
AAAACAGACTGCGTAACATCGTGATCAGTCTGGCTGCGGACCCGCACGGCAGGTGATGTGAGAGCTGGGGGACTTAGTGCCCCTGGCTACTCGATATCGAAAATGGATCCCGAGTGACTTTCACAATCTCGTCCCAGTCATGCTTCTCTGAGAGTCTTTTGGGCGAGCACTCTTCGTAAATTAACATATTGTTGTAGTATAGGCGTGCCCATGTGCCTTCTTCTTCATCTTCATATTCTTTTTTATTACGATCCCACCAGTGATTTGGCAGAACATACATACGCCTTAAAGCATAAACTGGCGATTCATACTCAAGTTTCGAATGGCTGATGCTGTTTTTAATCTGCTCAGTTCCCAGTATGTAGGCGGGCAGTTCTTTTGATGCATCTCTTGTGAACAAGATTACATACCTGAGTTCTAATCCATCAATATCGAGCGTATCAGGCTTACGTATAGTGATCTTCTTTTGATATTTAGTGATATCTAGCCCATGGAAATCAAATGTTTCACTGGATTTATCAGTCCGTTTCTCCGAAAAACCGATGTCAAAACTTCTGCTTCCTGCAATTTCGTTCTTGATCCTTAACGGTCGAATTAAATCCAAGGAAGCCTTCGAGAGTAGTGCGTTTTCGATAGTGAATTCGTGTCCATCTTTCCGTTCTACTCGAATGCTAGAATCTTCAATAGACAGAATTTTAACGTTAATTTTTCGACCATCCTCTGACTCTAATTTGATGTATTCTGCATTCAGGCAAGACGTAACAAAGAGCAGTAGTATCAAATTTGTGTATTTCATTTTCTTTCGATCGTGGAGGCCAGGCACCCAGCCTGAGGGATTCGTATTAGTGAGGGTTATCGGATGTCTAGCGCGTAAAATGGGTTGACCTGTGCCGTCTGGA
>NZ_JARXHW010000175.1:0-893 GCF_031127805.1 Thalassobacterium maritimum
TAAAGGACTCGGCTACATTGCTCATCAAAGGTGGCGTGCTCGCTTACGAGCGCCGGTGCTGTCTCGTAGGCGTCGGCTCGACGAACAGCATCAGGTTGGGAACGTCCAAGGTCGAACGTCCAACATCCAATGATGAATGATTTGGCTACGTAGCGGGGCTCTTTAGACCCCGTTCTGCATTGTGTGCGTGCGAACTCTGCGAACTCTGCGGTTAAGATCCGCTCGGACTGGATCCCGGCCCGCCAGAACCGAGCCTAAAGGACTCGGCTACATTGCTTGTCAAAGCTGGCGTGCTCGCTCGCGAGCGCCGGTGCTGTCTCGTAGGTGTCGGCTCGACGAACAGCATCAGGTTGGGAACGTCCAACGTCGAACGTCCAACATTCAATGATGAATGATTTGGCTACGTAGCGGGGCTCTTTAGACCCCGTTCCGCATGGTGTGCGTGCGGGCTCTGCGAACTCTGCGGTTAAGATTTGCGTCGGACTGGATCCCGGCCCGTCAGAACCGAGCCTAAAGGACTCGGCTACATTGCTCATCAAAGCTGGCGTGCTCGCTCGCGAGCGTCGGTGCTGTCTCGTCGGCGTCGGCTCGACGAACAGCATCAGGTTGGGAACGTCCAAGGTCGAACGTCCAACATCCAATGTTGAATGATTTGGCTACGTAGCGGGGCTCTTTAGACCCCGTTCCGCATGGTGTGCGTGCGTTCTCTGCGAACTCTGCGGTTAAGATCCGCGTCGGACTGGATCCCGGCCCGCCAGAACCGAGCCTAAAGGACTCGGCTACATTGCTTGTCAAAGCTGGCGTGCTCGCTTACGAGCGCCGGTGCTGTCTCGTAGGCGTCGGCTCGACGAACAGCATCAGGCTGGGAACGTCCAAGGTCGAACGTCCAACAT
>NZ_JARXHW010000176.1:0-887 GCF_031127805.1 Thalassobacterium maritimum
TACTGTTGGGTTATTCTTTATATGGCTGGGACTTTCACCCAGCAAGATGGCGCACCCTTAGCTTGGCGCACAACGTGGAGAGTAGTCGATGCGAGACCTAGCGGGCGAGCTTAACACAAGCGCGTGAACTCGCATTGACTAGCTCGTCTGGATCTAGCCGACCGGCAGTGTGAGGTTGAAGTCTAGGTTAGATTTAGTCATCTGTTCGAATTATGAAACAGAGGATTCATTTTTTCCGTTTTTTATGCAACCGAGGATAATAAAAGCTAGCCCTACCGATACCATTATCAAATGATGAAGAGCTAGGTAGTCTTCAAGGCTAGCCACCATAAGCCCTAAGCCAAACCATGGTAGTATCGATTTCGTTTTATTCATTCTGTCCTAGATCGCGAAGAGCTGGAATCCCAGCCTGTAAAGTCTAGTGGTTTAAGGTGCTGTCGAATATCGTGCGCGTTAATGGGATTGTCCAGTCTCGCCTGGTTCTGATTTCTTATTCTTTGCAGGCAGTAAATTCACGATGCCGTTTATAATGAGAATGCCGGAGATTACGAATGCAATCAGAAGCTGCATGTCCGGGGCAATGCCAGTATTTTTAGATACTAACGCCAAGAGTGTAACTTCTTGAGGATATCCTTCTGCCTCTATCGAGTAGTCAGGCCCATGACTCTGCATGACTAATACTTTTGTAACGACGACAATTCCTCCAAACATAAATAGGAAACCAAACGGTATCATTCCGAGTGCGATAAACAAGATTCCGTCTAGTTTTTGCTTTTTCATTCTCGTTCAGAACAGTTTTATTAGTGTATTTTTGCATTACGATAGAGGTAGGTATAGCTGTTTCAAGCTTATTGATGTTCGATATGTATCTCGTTGTCTAGGAGTGG
>NZ_JARXHW010000177.1:0-863 GCF_031127805.1 Thalassobacterium maritimum
AATGCGGAAAGCCACCAAAGTGAATATATGAAAAAAAAACAAAAAACTCAAAAATATGACTTGACCAAATAATTACCATAGAAGCCTCGGTTCTTTGAACCAGGGGTAGCGGTGTGGCGGGAATGCGCTGCCGATTTCAACGTGGGCCCCAAAAACGAGTTTTGAGGATACGTGTGATTGTAGCCTCGGTTCTTTGAACCGGGGGGAGCGGTTTGGCGGGAATGTGCTGCCGATTTCAACGCGAGCCCCAAAACCGAGTTTTGAGGATACGTGTGACTGTAGCCTCGGTTCTCTGAACCGGGGTTAGCGGTTTGGCGGGAATGCGCTGCCTATTTCAACGCGAGCCCCCAAAACCGAGTTCTGAGGATACGTGTGACTGTAGCCTCGGTTCTCTGAACCAGAGGTAGCGGTTTGGCGGGAATGCGCTGCCTGTTTCAACGCGAGCCCCAAAACCGAGTTTTGAGGATACGTCTGATTGTAACCTCGGTTCTCTGAACCAGAGGTAGCGGTTTGGCGGGAATGCGCTGCCTGTTTCAACGCGAGCCCCAAAACCGAGTTTGAGGATACGTCTGATTGTAACCTCGGTTCTCTGAACCGGGGGTAGCGGTTTGGCGGGAATGCGCTGCCTGTTTCAACGCGAGCCCCAAAACCGAGTTTTGAGGATACGTGTGATTGTAGCCTCGGTTCTTTGAACCGGGGGTAGCGGTTTGGCGGGAATGTGCTGCCGATTTCAACGCGAGCCCCAAAACCGAGTTCTGAGGATACGTGTGATTGTAGATGCTATGTGCCGATCTCTCCTAGATCAGGCTTTGAATCATTCTGATCTTATGGAGACTAAACAGGCCCGGGTGACGGACACCCGA
>NZ_JARXHW010000178.1:0-822 GCF_031127805.1 Thalassobacterium maritimum
ATCCAGACGGAGCTGGTCAACCCATTTTACGCGCCAGATATTCGACAACCCTCACTAATCCAAAACCCTAGGGCTGGGTGCCAGTCCTCACCGTTCACAGAAAGAAAATGGAAGCCCACACAAAGAACCTGAAGTCGCTTGGCTTTTCAGAAAAGAATACGAATCGAATCCTCTCTCTTCTGCCGAATCATTCGGAGCTGGAACCAACCCAGACCTACTGGATCGACTCAATCGAAAGAATAATCGAAAACAACCCCGAGAAGAATTTTTTAGGGCTGGACGAAGAGCCCCGAGAGAAGGGAATCATTTTTATCGGCTCATGCCCGAACGGTGATCCTGTCGCAGTCGATTTAAACGACGATAACCTTCCTGTTTACTATCTATCTCATGAAGAGATGTTCGACTCGCCGATTGAGAATATCATGGAGGAGGTATCAAAGACCATCGAAGAGTTTGAGCTTCTGGTTCAGAAAGGAACGATGCCTTTCGACTATTTCGAAATTTAAGCATGTGAACCAGGCGAGCTAGTCAATGCGAGATCACCCGCTCGATTTTCGACAACCATTTGCACGATTGACCCGTTGGGCTCGCATCGACTACTCTTTACGTTGAACTAAGCCGCGCTACCGCGCGGGGGGATCGATTCAACAGTTGTCAATCGGTAGGCATTGGGTTATTCTGACGACCTATGTCTACACAAAAAAAATACCAATAGTCGGGCACGCTTTGTGCGTGCATTAAAGCTGCGCCGTTATTCGAAGCGTACCATCAAGAGCTACGTCGACCGGATGTATGATCTGGCGCGTTATTACATGCGAGCTC
>NZ_JARXHW010000179.1:0-813 GCF_031127805.1 Thalassobacterium maritimum
CTACCCAGGGGCTATCGCATTCTAAATTTATTTTTACCAGTGCGGCTAAGATTATCGCGTTTAACATTTTGTTTTCTTATTTCGTTTCAGATCGTCAAGAGGTGGCACGTAGTGAGGCACGAACGGAGTTGACCACTCTCGCCTGGATATACCCTCGGTCAGTCCCCAGGCACTCGATCTGTCCTGTCTCCTCAGTGTTCATATCTTTGTTTAGTTTGATTGGTTCAGGATGGTTAGAGTCTAAATTCTTTCAATTCAAATATTCCCAGAGGCCAGCAGCTTGTCACGGCGTAATCAAATGAAGACGGAAGCTGGGGACCGCTTATTTCCGCTTATGGACGCTTTTTTTTTAAGATTTATATTTCTGTGACACGTCGTGCTGGATAAGCGTAAATTAGCGTGAATAAGCGGTTAAAAAATATGGGGTCTTTCTTCTGTATATCGTGGAGCACTATCGCGAATGAAGCGCGGCTTGCCGGGCGTAGCTCGAAGAGCGAAGCCTGGAGCGCGAAATGAGTTGATAGGTGCGTCTGGATATGCTTCCGCCCTTGGTCAGATGGGCTACGCTCTGGTCCGTGCTCTTCATTAAGTGTTTCTGTCCGGAGGGGAGGGCTCGAATGTGAACAACTCACCATTCCATTTTTCATAGATTCTCTTTTTTAGCACGTTAGCGCAAGTCTGGAATCGTACAAATCTGATTCATTCTTTCTCTGCATATCGTGAAGCACTATCGCGACTGAAGCGCGGAGCGCGAAAGGAGTTGATAGGTGCGACTGGATAGGTCCTGTTCATTTTCGTTCATGCGTTGGCCCC
>NZ_JARXHW010000017.1:0-90956 GCF_031127805.1 Thalassobacterium maritimum
GATTCCGTGCGTGCAGAGCAGGTGCGGAGACCTGCGATCCCGGGGAATGACTCCGATTCCGTGCGTGCAGAGCAGGTGCGGAGACCTGCGATCCCAGGGAATGACTCTGATTCTGTGCGTGCAGAGCAGGTGCGGAGACCTGCGATCCCGGGGAATGGCTCTGATTCGAAGATGTTCGAGCTAAGAGTCTTCAAGGCTTTTGCTAGGCTGTGTAAGTGACGGTGGATCAGTTCGCTAGGTCCGCCTAGGATCCCGAGCTCTCCCATTTATTCAATTGGACGTTGGATGTTGAACGTTCGACGTTCTCCCTGTCTCGACGTTTCCAACTTCGAACTCTGCCTTAGGCCTCTTTTGCTTGTGCGGCTTTGGCGATTAGGGCGAGCCCTTCTTCCAGGCGGGCACGGGGGCAGCCGAAGTTTAGGCGCAAATGTTGTGGGCCGTCGAAGGGCGTGCCGTCGCTGAGGCCGACGCCGTGCTTTTCAAAGTGTCCGACGGGATTCTTGAGGCCTAGTTTGCTGACGTCAAACCATGCTAAATAAGTGGACTCCATGGGGCGGAAGGTGATCTCTGGCAGTTCGTTTTGAATGAATTGGTAGATCAGATTGTAGTTGCCGCGCAAATACGTGAGCAGCTCTTGGCGCCATGGCTCGCCGTGATTGTAGGCGGCGGTGATGCCGGCGTAGCCGAAGCAGTTGACCTCGGTGATGATGCCGCGAATGGTTTTTTGGAATTGGGCGCGCAGCTTGGGATCTTCGATCACGGAATAGGCACAGGCGAGCCCGGGCAGATTATAAGTCTTGCTGGGGGCCATCAGGGTGACGGTGCGCTGCGCGACGCGTTCGCTGAGGGTGGCGGTTACAGTGTGCTTGGCGTCTTCGTCGAAGACGAGGTCGCAGTGGATCTCGTCGGAAATTAGAATTAGATCGTGGCGTTCACAGAAATCGGCGACTGCGGTGAGCTCTTCTTTGGTCAATACGCGGCCGACGGGATTGTGCGGACTGCAGAGCACGAAGATCTTGGTGTTTGGCTGAACCGCCGCTTCCATCGCCTCGATGTCGAGCGTCCATTGGTCGTCGGCATTGAGGCAGAGAGGGACTTTGATCAGTTCGCGGTTTGCGTAGTCGGGCGCGGACAGAAAGGGGGGGTAGACCGGTGTGGCGGTCATGACGGAGTCGCCGGGCTCGGTGAAGGCGTGGCAGCACAAGTTAATGGCGGGCACCAGACCGGGCAGGAAATTGAGCCAGCCAGCTTGGGCGCTGTAGCCGTGTTGGTTTTGCAGGTAATTGAGCACCGCTTCGACGGGCGCGTCGTAAGGGACGGTGTAGCCGAAGATGCCGTGATCCAGGCGTGCTTGCAGGGCATTCATGATCTCGGGCGCGGTGGTGAAGTCCATGTCGGCGACCCAGAGCGGTAGGATGTCGCGGCCTTTGTACTTGTCCCATTTGAGGCTGCCGTAGCCAGTGCGATCGGGGCAAGTGTCGAAATTGTAGTTTGCTGTGTTCAAGGTAAGTGGATGCGCCGATGCGCTTATGCGTTTTTGACGAGTTGTGTGAAAGCTTTGAATTGTGGGTGATCGGCACTGCCGAGCAGGCTGTAAAAGATGGTTTCGCTGGGCAGTACGTGGGCCTCCATGGCGAGTAGTTGCTCCAAGACCGAGCCGCGGTCTTCGGGGCGACGTTCACTGATGCAGTCGCTGAGCAGGGTGACGCCGATTTCCTCGCTGAGGGCTTGGATCGCACTCTGGTAGACGCAGATGGAAGTCTCGATGCCGGCGATGAGTAAGTGGTCGATTTGATTGGCTTCGATCCAGCGGTGGAGTCCTTCAGCTTCGAGGGCGGAGAAGGCGCTTTTGTCGAAGACGGGTGTGTTGACGTCCCAGATACTGCTGAGGGCTTCGGTGGTGGTACCTAATTTTTCAGGCAATTGCTCGGTGGCGGCGATGGATACGCCCAGGAGCTCCGCTGCCTTGACGGCAAAGGTGGTGCGCCTCAGGAGGCGTTCGCGGTCGGGCATGGCTTTGAGGAATACATCCTGAAAGTCGATGAGTAGTAGGCCTAGGTGATTACTTGGATCGGACATGAGAATTGGGAATTGGAAATTAGGAAATGGGAATTAGGAATTAGATGGGGTCGGGGAGGCGTTTGCTATGGGCGTAGGCTTTGCGGGCGCGGACTTGGGTGAGTGTTTGGTCGCCGATGGTGTAGGCGGTCAGGTGGCCGCCGTATACGCAGCCGGTATCGATGCCGATGGAGCCGGGGCGCTCTAACACATTGGGGCGGGGCGTGTGGCCATAGACGACAAAGGGGGAGCCTCGCCAGGTGTCGGCCCAGGGGGGCGCATCGGGGGCGTCGGAGCGTTTGGCGGCGTTCCCTTTTTTATCGATCACTTGGATGGTGGTGATGATTTCGAGTGCTTGTTTTTGCCAAGGTATGTCGGGCAGGAAGCCTCCGTGCACGAAGACTGTCTCGATTTTGGCATCGTAGAGCACACTGGGCATTTCTTCGAGGTAGAGCCAATCGTCTTCGGTGAGTTGCTCGAAGGTGGGGCGGTCGTAGTCTTTAAGCAGGCTAGGCTTGTTGTTGCGCCATGCTTCCAGCAGGCGCAGTTCGTGATTGCCGACGATCGCTTCGACATTGTATTGGCGTGCCAGTTCGATGACACGACAGCTGTCGGGGCCACGGTTCACTAAGTCGCCGACCTGAATCACCCGATCTTTGGGGGTAAGCTCGAGGGCTTCGAGGAGTTCTTCGAATTCATCGGCACAGCCGTGCACATCTCCGATCGCGATTGTTCTTTGCATAGTCAGCTACTGAGCGTTTGAGCCCAATGACAGGGCTGCAAGTATATTCGAACGTTTTCGCAGCTGAGTGGCCTTTAAATTCAGCTTTTTGCTAGTAGGGCGGAGAAGTTTGCGGTGGCTGTTTGGTAGCTGTCTATTGCGGCTTGGGGTTCGATGGTGCTGCCGGCTTTGGGTTGGCAGAACTGGCTTTCCAGCTGGTGTAGGTTGAGGCCGAGTGTGTGGCTGGCGGCACGTAGGGCGGCGCCGAGCGCGACCGAGCTGCTGACGGCGAGGCGTTGCACTTTGGCCTGAAATATATCGGCGACGACTTGGGCGATGGCATCGTTTTGGGACGCGCCGCCGGTCAGGTAGATGGCTTCGGGCTGCAGCTGCATCCAGTCGCTGCGGAGCTTCATGTTAATAAATTGTCCTTCCACGCAAGCGCGGATGGCGGCGTCGGCGTCTTGCCAATTTTGAAAGGCTTCGCTGCCTTTAAGAATGGGGGCTGCCAGATCGATGCGGGGGCTGATCTCGGGACGAAAGAAGGGCAGCATGACTTGGTCGTCGTTGGCGACGGGAGTTTTGCTGAAAGCTGCAGTGAATTGGTCCCAGTTGTAATTGAATTTGTCTTTGACGGCCTCGCGGGCGAGGGAGCCGTTGACGAAGCACTGCAAGGACATGGAGCCGCCGGCGGGGTTGCCGAAAACGTGGCCGCAGCCTTGCGGGTCGGCGACGACGCCTGGCATGGCGGCAAAAAAGGTGTCGGAAGTGCCCAGCGAGAGGACAACTTTTCCGGGGCGGCTGGCGCCCATGCCGACGAGGCTGCTGGGGTTGTCGCCGGTGAAGAGGGTGATCGGGGTGCCTTGGGCGAAACCGTATTTTTCGACGAAATATTCAGAGATTTGGCCCGCTGTGGTGTTGCCGGGAGCGGCGTCGGGCAGGCGTTTGCCTAGCTCGGGCGCGGTGGCGGCGAGCAGTTCGGGGTCCCAGTCCCAAGTGTGGATGTTGAGTAGATTCATGCCAGCGCCGTCGCCGGTGTCGATGGGGGCGTCGGCTCCGCAGAGCAGGGAGCAGAGGAAGGAGCTGACTAGGTGGATGTGGGCGGTTTGTGCGTAACCGGCGGGATCGTTTTTATAGAAACGGCGAATTTGTGGGCCCGTGAAGCGCTCGATGGGGATGGAGCCGGACTTGGCGCAAACGACTTCGTCGCCCCCGAGGGCAGAGGCGATCTCGCGGCATTCTGCGCCGGTTGAGGTGTCCATCCAGATGGGGGCGGTTCTGCGCGCGAGGCAGGGCTGGATCTGGGCGGAGAGGCTTTCGGAGGCATCTAATGTGTCGATGGCATTGAGCCATTGATCGTTGAGATACACGGAGCCGTGCTGCTGACCTGCGCCGGAGATGGCGGCGATTTTAGCGAGCTCACATTGGTCTTTGAGTTCTTCGAATAGCAGTTCGAGTGCATCGAGCCACATGCGTGGGTCGGCATGCACTTCGCCAGCGGCACCGTCGGGGATGAAGCCGGAGGGGGCGCTGTATTGCGGCAGGCGTTGGCCGAAATTGACGGAGGCTTCGGCGACGATGGTTTGTGTCTCCGTATCGATGACGATGGCGGAGCAGCTCTGGGTGGAAGAATCTAGGCCGAGTGAAAGCATGGCGGGGGCCGCTGGCGCGGCAGTTGGAAGGTGGGAGGGCGTAGGGGCGCGACTTGTCACGCCCGCCGGTGCAAAGTAGCCGACACGACGCGGGCGTCACAAGTGAAGCCCCTACGATAGACTAGATGAATTCGTTTAAAAGATTCTCCAGCATTTCCTGGCGACCGCTGGCTAGGATGGGCTCGCCGTTGCTGAGGGCGTATTTTTCGAGTTCTTCGAAGCCGACTTCACCGGCTTCGATCTTGGCGCCGATGTCTTTGTCGAAGCTGCCGTAGCGGGCGTCGACGAAGTCTTTGAGGCGGCCATCTTCGCGGATGGCGTGTGCGATTTTGAGACCGCGGGCAAAGGCGTCCATGCCACCGATGTGGGCGTGCATGAGATCAATTGGCTCGTGAGACTCACGGCGGCGTTTGGCATCGAAGTTGAGGCCGCCGGTGGTGAAGCCGCCCATTTCGAGCACGACCAGCATGACTTGAGTGGTGAGATAGATGTCGGTGGGGAATTGATCGGTGTCCCAGCCAATCAGTTCGTCGCCGCGGTTGGCATCGATGCTGCCGAGCATGCCAGCGTTGTGGCAGACGGTGAGTTCGTGCTCCATGGTGTGACCTGCGAGGGTGGCGTGGTTGGTCTCGATGTTGAGCTTGAAGCGGTCCATGAGGCCGTATTCGCGCAGGAAGTTGAGACAGGCCGCGGCGTCGGAGTCGTATTGGTGGGTGGAGGGCTCGCGTGGCTTGGGCTCGATGTAGAAGGGGCCGTCGAAGCCGATCTTGTCCGCGTGATCGACTGCCATGTGCAGGAAGGCGGCGAGGTGATCGAGCTCACGCTTCATGTTGGTGTTGAGTAAGGTGGCATAGCCTTCGCGACCTCCCCAGAAAGTGTATCCGAGCCCGTCGAGTTCTTTGGTGCATTCCAGGGCCTTTTTTACCTGTGCGGCGGCGTAGGCGAATACCTTGGCGTCGGGTGAGGTGGCGCCGCCTTGCGAGTAGCGCGGGTGGGAAAATAGGCAAGCGGTGCCCCATAGAAGTTGCACGCCGGTTTCCTGTTGCTTGGCTTTGAGTTTGGCGACGACGGCGTCGAGTGCGGCGTTGGAAGCCGCCAGATCGCCGAGTTCGGGCGCGATGTCGCGGTCGTGCCAGCAGTAGAAGTCGATGCCGATTTTTTCGAGGAATTCAAAGAACACGTCGACACGTGCGACGGCGTTTTCGACGGAGTTGGAACCATCGTCCCAAGGCATTTGGGCGGTGCCTGCGCCGAAGGGGTCGGCGAGCTCGTTGCGCATGACGTGCCAGTAAGGTGCAGCGAAGCGGAGGTGCTCCTTCATGGTCTTCCCCGCGATAATTTCGCTCGGGTTATAGTGCTTGAAGGCCAGCGGGTTTTTAGAGCTGGGGCCCTCGAATTGGATTTTGTCGCAGTTGAAGTATTGCATGGTGATTTCGTAGTTGGGTTGTTTTAGCGCCCAACTCAGAGTTGTGGTATGAACGCGTGGATGATTTGTGAGGTTTTAAAGTGATGCTTGCTTCTGAAAATTGAATCAGGCGCTAAAGCAACCTGACTACGACTAGAGATTACCAAAGTGGAGCGATATCCGAAACCGTAAATTGCGATTATATTCTGTTGATTTGCGTCATATTCTGCGCTTGGTTTATAGGCAATGAGCCAACAGATCGCGATTGTAATGACGGAGGTGTTTTTGCGTCGCTTGACGCCGGCATTGATGCCCTTTGTGCGTCGTCAGCAGGACTTCCGGGTTGTCAGTATTCATCGACCGATCGACGAGTTGCTGGATTTATTGCGTGAGTTGCAGCCGGATGGCTTGATCACTGAATGGTTGCCGGAGGTGACGGAGGCGCTTTTGAGCTTGGATATGCCGACGGTCATCGCGGATACAGATTTTAGTTATCCCGGGGTGGTGAGCATCGACGTGGATGATTATGCGGTGGGCGCAGCGGCGGCCGAGGCCTTTCAGCAGGCGGGCTATCGTAGTTTTGCTTGTTTGGGCAATGGCACGCCGTATTCGGGACAGCGGATCGATGGCTTTATACAGGCGGTGGATTTACCTGTTTCCGTGCATACGGAGACCGCGTTTGAGGATGCGCGCTATAGTGAGCATTTCGTTGCACCGAATGCGAGACTGCGTCGTTGGCTGGAGTCCTTACCGAAGCCAGTTGGTATTTTTGCGGTGCATGATCCGCTGGGGCGATTTCTGTGCAGCAGTTGTCAGCAATTAGGGATCTCGGTTCCGGAGCAAGTGGCGGTGATCGGAGCAAATAACGACGACTTGGTCTGTGGTTTGAGTTATCCTATGTTATCGAGTGTGGCGATTCCCTGGGATTCGATTGGGGCGTTGGTTGGCGAATCGATGCAGGATTTGTTGGTGCAGAAACGGGCGCCGGCAGAGCCGGTCTTGGTGCCGCCAGGTGGTGTGGTCTTGCGGCACTCAGCAAATCATTTGCTGGTGGATGATCCGCAGTTGCGGCGCGCGATGTCTTATCTCTCGGAGCGCATGCAGGATTCGATCAGTGTGGGGCAGATGTGCGACGAGTTGCGGCTGGCGCGTCGTAGTTTAGAGCGCAAGTTTAAGGAGTTTTACCGCTGCACGCCTTGGGAAATGCTCTGCCGCTTGCGTGTGGCACAGGCGAAGCAGTTGCTGGCGCAAACGAACCACCCGATCGGCAGAATTTCGGACTTGTGTGGCTTCAACGACGCCGAGCGCATGGCGGTGGTATTTAAGCGAGTCGCGGGTGAGGCGCCATCGAGCTTTCGCAAGAATCGAAGGTAGCGGTTTGCTTGGGTCGGAGTCCCGCCTACTCTGAGCGGGCGTAACTCGTGGAGCCCTTTAGACGGTCGCGTATCCAGAGGCTTGCTGATATAGGCCGCCTAAAGGCGGGACTCCAGCCTACTCGGGCACCTTTACATCGTAGATGTAGCCGACGCCGTGCACAGTGCGGAAGGCGTCGAGTGTCAAGTCGTGGCGTTTGTAGAGCTCGCGGATCTTTACAATGTATTGGTCCAAAGAGCGGCTGCGGACATCGGCGTGGATGCCCCATACGGAGTGGATCAGATTCTTGCGAGTGAGCACTGCATTGGGATGATCCGCGAGGTAGGCGAAGATGCCTAGCTCTTTGCGGCCGATGCTTTCGATGGCGCCATCGGGGAAATTGACTTCTAAGCGCTGCGGGTTGACTTCAGCCCCGCAGAATTCGAATGGTTCATCGGTGATCGACGCGTTTTGAGTGATATTGCTGTCGTTGGTCGTTTCGGCGCGGCGGAGCACCGCGTTGATGCGTGCGATCAATTCTGGAAATCCAAAGGGCTTGGTGATGTAGTCGTCGCCGCCCATTTCGAGCGCTTTTACTTTTTTAACTTCATCGTTTTCGCCTGTGAGGAAGATGACGGGGGTGCTGTTACCAGTGCCGCGGAGGTCACTCATCAGGTTGAAGCCCGTGTTGTCGGGCAGATGCACGTCGAGCAAAATGAGATTCGCAAAATTGCTTTTTAAGAAGCGCTCCACGTGGCAGGCCTCGTGGCAGATCTGGCTTTGCATGCCGGCGACTTCCAATTGTGTCGCGATCAAGGTGGCGAGATCTTTATCGTCTTCAGCGATTATGATGAGTGGCTTAGGTGTTTGGTTCATCTGATTATGAGTTTGCCTGTGTGTCGGTTTTTTGGGGGAGGTCTGTCAGGTCAGCCAAGTCCGCAAGGACTTCGCTCGCGTGGGCTTCTGGTTTTACTTTGTGATATGCTTTTGCAATGGTTCCGTCTGTGTGAATGAGGAAAGACATGCGATGGATGCCATCGTAGGTGCGCCCCATGAATTTTTTCTCTCCATAGACGCCGTAGGCTTGGGCCAGCTCTAGTTCCGTGTCGGGAATGAGGGGGAAGGGGAGTTGGTATTTTTCCTGAAATTTACCGTGTGAGCGCTCGTCGTCTTTACTGACGCCAATAACCTTGAGGCCGGCTTCTGCGAATTCGGCCCAGGCGTCACGTATGGCACAGGCCTCTTTAGTGCAGCCTGGAGTATCGTCTTTCGGGTAGAAATAGAGCAGGCAGGGTTGCTGTAGACCTTCGAGTGTGTATTGTTGACCGTCTTCCGTGAATTGGAAGTTCGGTGCCTTTTTTCCGGCTTCGAGTGGTGTTGGTTTGCCCATGATTTGTGTGGAAAGTGTCTTCTAAATGCAGAAACTAAGCACTTATAGGCCTTTTACAATTACTTATTTATAATGTCCAAGCGTAAAAGACATGCGCTTTTACAAAATTTAATCTTGTGCCTGATTCGTCCTGCTTCAGCTTTTGCGGCTATGGAAAATACGCCATTACTCATGCTCGGTCTGCCGAAAGGCAGCCTACAAGACTCAACTATCAAACTTTTTGGTAAAGCGGGCTTCAATATCTCAGTGAGTTCCCGCTCTTACCGTCCGTCGATTGACGACGAGGAGTTGGATGGCCGCTTCGTGCGCGCCCAAGAAGTGAGCCGTTATGTAGAGCATGGATATTTCGACTGTGGTCTGACTGGACAAGACTGGGTACGTGAGAATGACTCTGACGTGGTCGAAGTGTGCAGCCTCGTTTATAGTCGCGCATCAAACAAGCGCTCCAAATGGATCATCGCTGTGCCAGAAGCTTCGCCTGTGCAGACTGTCAAGGATCTCGAGGGCAAGCGTATCGCGACTGAAGTGGTGAACATTACACGCGAATATTTGAAGGACAACGGAGTGAATGCCGAAGTTGAGTTCTCTTGGGGGGCGACCGAAGTTAAAGTGCCGGATTTGGTTGATGCGATTGTGGATCTAACTGAAACAGGTAACTCGATTCGTGCCAACAAGCTGCGCATCGTCGACACACTTCTTTACACTAACACGGTCTTGATCGCCAATAAGGCGTCTTGGGAGAATCCTGAAAAGCGCAAGAAGATCGAGAACATCGCAATGCTGCTCCAAGCCGCGCTTGAAGCCAACAGCAAGGTCGGGCTCAAGTTGAATATTGAAAAAGCGAAGCTCGATAGTGTGCTGGCTGATCTGCCCGCGCTGCGCAATCCGACTGTCAACCGCCTGACTGATGAGTCTTGGGTCGCGATCGACACGATCCTCGATGAGAAGACTGTGCGTGAAATTATTCCTGCACTCAAAGCGCATGGCGCTGAGGGGATCATCGAGTATCCTTTGAACAAAGTCGTTTTTTAGGCGAGTTTTAGGATTTGATTTTTAGAAGTGACTGACAGTCCTTGGCGCCATTCTCTGAGTGGCGCCAGGGGCCGGTCCAATCACACTTGTGTCGATTTTAGTGGGCGAACGCGCAGAGATTTTATTGCTTCGCAATTTTATCGATGACCGCATTGGTTCGTGTGGCAGAGTCCGCAGTGCTCCATGCACTTGAACCTGTTTGTAAGCATTCCACGACATTGGAGATTAATCCAAACTGAATGTTTTCGCTGTGCGGATAGTCCAAAATTTCTTCTTCACCGTCTTCGCTTACAATGCGGAGCTCTGTTGAGCCAAAGACCGAACAGGTGATCTGCGCTTGCTCGAATTGGAGTTCTATTTGATCTCGGTATTGTGAACTAATAAAATTCCAATCGCCTGATACGGAAACGCCGGCATCCGTGGTCGCTGTCATGGCAACCAGTTCTTCCACCGGGGAGCCTTTTGAGCCATGCAGCATGTGTCCACGAACGGACTGTAGTGGGCCCAGCCACCAGTCAAACAGGTCCAGGGCGTGACTGCCTAAGTCCCAAAAAAGTCCACCGCCTGAAAGCTCGGGTTGAAAGCGCCATGAGTCGGGGGTGCCCGTTCGCTGCTGGCCGCAAGCGTAGCGATAGTGTAGACTGCGCAAGGCTCCAAATTGATGGTTATCGATCAGTGATTTTACTTTATTAAAATGCGGTAAGCCACGGCGGTAATAGGCGACAAAGAGCGGCCGGTCGGCTGCGGTAAAAGCATCGATCATTTTTTGGCACTCAGTGGCATTACGCGCCATTGGCTTTTCGACATAACATGGCTTACCAGCTGCGGCAACTTGAAGGGCCAATTCGCAATGAGAGCCTGGGGGAGTGGCAATGTAAACTGCATTGACTTGCGGATCATGTATCAAGGCCTCCGCGGAGTCATACCAGCGAGCAATGCCATGGCGCTGCGCATAGTCCGCAGCCTTGGGGCCATCTCGACGCATGACTGCAACAACCGAGCTGCCAGGCACTTTCTGTAAGGCGGGGCCGCTTTTCACTTCGGTTACGTTACCACATCCTAGAATGCCCCATTGTATGGTTTCCATTTGCATGCTACTTAATAAGCCGACCTGCCGAGTTGATTGGAAGTGCAAAAGTCCTAATCCAGCCGACAATTCGGTAGCTTAGATCTATGGGGCGGCTAGGTTCTAGAGCGTTGTTGTCGTGTCAACGCTGGGAAATTTTCAAAGGGGAGGCTAAAACGCTCGGTACCCAAAGATTCGGTACATTTAGCTTTGAGTGCGCGCCAGCGGTCCCATTCGTAGTCGGGGGCGTGTGCGATGTGGAGGCGTAGGCTGCGCCATTCCAGGCGGGCGCGTTCGATATCGCCTTGGCTGAGCTCGTCGTCGATGTAGGCGGCGGCATGGCTGCTTTTGTGCTCGATGTTATACAGGATTTCGCTGGCGCCTTCGCCGTAGTCTTCGGGCACGCCGCGCCTTAGGTAGCCGGGGATGCTGCGCAAGCCGTAGGCTTCCTGGCAGAAGGCGGTCAGCGGGCGACCGGCAAGGGCGAGTGCGTTGAAGCGGTGCCCGGCCCGCAAATTGGCGAGATCGTAAACAAGTTCTTCGATCGGGTAGTGCTTGGCTTCGAGGGCGGCGGCCACCGCGAGGCCTTCGCCGTGATTGAAGAAAGAAAAGATAATCCCGCGTCGGGTGGGGTGGGCGCGATGGTCGATGAGACCGAGTGCATGCCATTGTTCGGCGACGCTGCGTGGGGTGGAGTGGGAAGTGGAGATCTGTCTTCGCTTTGCTACGCCGTGACAAGGTGGGGAGTGGGGAGAATGTTGATTGTTGGGGAGGCTGCCGGTGATTTCGCGTTTGCGCTCGATGGGGTTGAGTAGGCCTTTGCCGCTGAGGTCTTTGAGCGCGTAGATTTCACCTTCGCTGTAATCGAGTTGTGCGTAGAGGCTGCCGTTACGCTCGCCGAGCTGCACGGAACGTCCGCCGCGAGTGAGTGAAGCGAGATTGGGCACGATACGGCGCTCGATTTTTTCCAGTGTCCAGAGCTTGGGAATGTTGGGTGTTTTGCCCTGGTGGCGCTCCTGTTCGCGCAGTGCCTTACGCAGCCACTTACTCAGGCTGAGCCGGTTGTCGTCACGGGTTTGGGGGAAGGTGGCGAGGGGCACTTCCAGGCCGTAGCGGCGGTCTTTGCCGGTGCCGAATTTACAGATGGTGCCGATGCGCAGGCTGGCGACGATTTTGGGGCTGCTGAGTCCCGGGCGCCAGCTGTCGCGATCGAGGTACCAGCTGTCTTTGAGTTTGAACAGGATGGGGGCTCGTTTGCGTTCCCAAATACCTTCGCTGTTCTTGAATTCTGTAATCACTCCGCCGGACAGGGATTGTTCGTGATTGAGGGTGCTGGTGGCGTGGGCTTTGCTTTTGCGCTGGTGCAGAAAGTCGTCCAAGCCCAGCTGGATGGGCTCGCGGGCGAAAAGGCGGGCGGTTAACTCGCGGGTGGCTTGCAAGGGTTGCTTGCCATCTTCGACTGCGGTTTGAATGACTGTGAGTAGGGAGGGCCAATCGACGTTGCCTTCGCGTTGCAGGCGTAGGGCTTTGGCTTCGTTGAGTCGGGGGGCATTACCGGTGAACAACACGCTGCCGCGATCGTCGAGGCCGCGGCGTCCGGCGCGGCCGAACATTTGTAGCAGCTCATCGGGGCGCAGGTGTCGATGCGCTTCGGCGACCCGGTATTCGCGATCCAGCACCAGCACCGAGCGCATGGCAAAGTTGATGCCGGCGGCGAGCCCCGTGGTGGCGACGATGACTTTTAACTGGTTGGCCTTGGCGAGTGGCTCGACCAGCGCGGCGCGTTGTGCGTAGCTCATGCCACTGTGGTGAAAAGCGATGCGCTGCTTGAGAGTGCGAGCCAGCTCGTTGCCGGCGAGGGCCTTTTGCTCGGGTGTGAGCACAATGCTGTCGGGCTCGGGTAGGGCGGCGGCCAGGCTGCGGGCGAGGCTTTCGGCTGCCTTGCGCCGGGGAGCGAAGATCAAGATGGGGCCGAGGCCGGCGGCGAGTGCGCGCGCGATATAGCGTGGCCAGCGGCCATGGATGTTCTTGGGCAGTTGCTCGGGCAGGGCGTCGAGGTGAATCTCGTCCAATGGGACCGGGCGTTCACGATGGCGCACGGTGGCGACGGTGCGGCCGCAGCCTTGCAGCCAGGCTTCGATGTCTCGGGGGTTGGCCACGCTGCCGCTGAGCAGTAGTAATTGGGTGTCAGGCGGGGCCATGGCGAGTGCTAGCTCATAGTTCACGCCGCGGGCATGGTCGCCCACCATTTGGTATTCGTCGATTACCAGTAGGCGCGGACCACGCCCGGTCATCAGGGCGCGCTTTTGCGTTTCCAGGGTGGCGATCACGATCGGGGCGTCGCTTTGATAGCTGATGTCGCCAGTCTCGATCCCGACGCGCCAGCCCTTGGCTTGCCACTCACAGAATTTATCGTTGGCCAGTGCACGGGTGGGCACGGTGAAGACCGCTTTGCCGGGAAAGGCGCGTTCGACTAAGTGTTCGAAAATGAAGGTTTTGCCCGCACCCGTGGGGGCATCCACAATGACGTCGTGCTGCGCGCGCAGCAAGTTGACCGCCTGTTGTTGCCACAGGTCGGGTATGGTCAAAGCTGTTTCTAGGACGTCCACCTAAACAGATTCGGCCGAAATTGGGATGCTGTAAAGTGTGGGCCTTGGATCTTTTAGATTTTAAGGGCAATTGAGATGCTTGTGTTGACAAAAGGCACACATTCGCGAAAATGTAATGATGTTCGATTGGTCTGATGAAAAAGATTCTCTACTTCGTCGAGAACGTGGAGTGAGTTTTCAGGATGTTATTTATCACATTAGTCAAGGTGATGTCTTGGCACTTTCAGATCACCCGAATGTTGAGAAATATCCGAATCAGAGAATCATGTATGTCCGTATGAATGACTATGTCTATATGGTGCCGTATGTTGAGAATGACTCGGGTTTATTCTTGAAAACAATTATACCGAGCCGGAAAGCGACGAAACATTACTTGGAGGAAAAGCGATGAAAGAAGATAATTACGAAAAAGAACTGCTTGAGGCTGAGGATGGTATTTTGGATGCAGCCAGAGCTCCCAATGATCGAGAGGCTGAGCGATTGAAGGAGGCGGCACAGCAGACCTACAACAAAGATAAACGGATCAATATTCGTATCTCGTCGCGCGACTTGAGTGCTTTGCAGAAAAAAGCGAATCGCTACGGTATGCCGTATCAAACGCTGGTATCGAGCGTCTTGCACCGCTACGTGACGGGGGATTTGACCGAAGTGGATTCCTAAAGGCTCGGCTTCAAGATCAGCACGCCGTCGTGGGCTTCGGCGATTTCGCGCATGATGTTGGCGTAGCGCTCGTTGCCTTGTGCGGCGCCGAGTCGGAAGGGGTTGATGAGAGTGGGGAATCCTATGGCGCTGATGGATACGGGGCGCTTGCCAGTGGCGGGATTGCGTGGGTTGAGGCGGTCGAGCTGGATGAGGAGGCTCTGGGTCGAGCCGCGAAAGTCGTCGCCGATGAAATAAATGCTCATGGAATCGTCGGCTTTGAGGCTGGGCTTGAGGTCGCGTATGGCACGGCGTAGACCGGGTTCGGGATCGCTGACGCTGGCGACTCGATAATTGAGGATTTGCTTCAAGGCTTGTTGTCGCAGGCCAGAGGTGTCGGGCAGCCAGAAGCCTGCGCGGTTGCCGATCATATAATTACCGCTGGAATCGAGGAACTGGATGCTGCGCACCTCGGGCAGGCTGTCCAAGAGTTCTCGGATTTGGTCAATCACGCTGTAGTGCAATTGAGCGGTCATTTGGTTGCGCATACTACCGGAGGTATCGATGACGAAGGCGACGTGGGTGGCTTCGGCTGGCAATCCAATGGGGGGGAGGTCTTCGTGTTTAAAGCTTTGCAGTAAGCGATTGGCCTCGGAGGCGGCCTGCGCGGCAGTGCTGAGGTTGGCCTTGCGGCTGTCATACTCTTGTTGTAAGTCGGCGAGTTGGGACTCCAGTTCTTGAATGAGGGAAAGGATGCGTTCACGCTCGGCGCTCGTTTGTTCGCTATGAATGGCGGCTTCCAGCAAGGCGGCCTTTTCAGCGACATCGGCTTCCAGCATGGCGAGCTGTGCCTGCATGGACTTTAGGGTGGGCACGTCGATTTCACTTTCGACGCCGTGCGGTCCTGAGCCGATCGAGAGGATGAACAATAGCAGGATCGCCCCGAAGCCACAGCAGAGGCAGTCGAGAAAAGAGAGGCTAAAGACCTCTATGGGGCGGCGTTTAATCATTTATGGATGGGGGATGAATGATGAATGATGGGGGATGAATGATGAATGATGAATGATGGGGGATGGGTGATGAATGATGAATGATGGGGGATAAATGATGTCAGTTATTATTCATCCGCCATCCGCCATTGCGCTAGCGTTAGTGCGCGGCCGGCCAGTCGTTGTCGGGGATGAGGGTGATGCCTCCGGTGCGGCCGCTGAGTTTCCAGAAGAGGCCCGCCGCGGAGGGATCGCCTTCGAAGGGGAAGAGGATGGTGTTGAAGGGATAGGTAAATTGCTGGGCCATGGCGCGGTTGAAGAGTTGCACCCGGTCGGCTTCGCTGAGGGCTCCGTTGCTGGGCGCCGGAGCGCTGGGGAGTCCGTCGCCGATCAGTAATAAACTGCTGGCGCGTTGCTGGAGTTGGTTGACGGTTTGCAGGGCTTTGGCGAGGTCTGCGCCCCCGCTGGCTTGGAGTTTGTCGAGGCGATCCAAGCAGGAGAGCAGGGCGTTGTTATCGTAGGGATCGATATAAGGATTTTGTGGGCTACCGGAGAGTGCTTGGGTATTTTCAGCCATGGCAAAGATCGCCACTTGGGTGCCTTTGGGGATGGCTGCTAGCACGGCGCGCACGGCGGCTTTACTGCGGAGCCATTTGGGGGCGTTGCTGCCGCTGCCTTGTTGGATGATTTGCACGGCGCTGTTGGCATCTTCTGCCAGCATGCTGCCGGAGCTTTCGAGTAGAATGACCGCACGTGGGGCGCGTAAGCGTAGGCCTGAGAGGTAGCTGTTGTCGGCAGAGGGGCGATCGAGTGCCGCGGGCTCTTCGCTGGGTTCGGCCTCGGATTCCAGTGCTGCGAGGGCTTCGGCCTGTGCTTCAATCGCTTTCGCGAGGCGTTCTTGTTCGGCGGCCAATTGAGCGACGCTGGTCGCGTTGCTGTCTGGTTGCGGATCCAGAGCTTCGATCTCTTTTTCCAGTGCCATTTGCTTCGCTTCAGTTTCGCGAATGGCGGCCTGCAGTGTTTCGGCGGCCGCTTGCGATTGAGTGGCCTGTTCTTGGCTATCGGTGATTTGCGCCTTTGCCGTGAGAATGAAGAGCAAGAGCACGGCCCCGAAACCGCAGCATATGCAGTCCATAAAAGAAAGCGCGGAGCTCTGTGTTTCGCGGCGACGTTTCACGGGAAATAATCTCTAGTTTAAGTGCTTGGCAGTGGGCTGAGGTTTAACCTTCGCTCCTTGCTTCGTCTTGGCTGGCGGACTTCTGCTCTTTATCCTCGGTCTGCTGCTCACGGATAGCGGTTTCTTCGCGGTCGTAGAGTTTATCGATGAGTTGCTCGCGGCAGAAGGTTTGTAGACGCAGAATCAGGCCTTCCTGGCCGCCTTGTAGTAGGTGAATGAGCAGCATCAGCACGATACTGATAAAGAGGGCCACCAGAGTGGAGTTGAAGGCTACGCCCAGCGCACTGGTGACGCCGGAAATGTCGCCTTGTAGCGCTTCGTCAGCGCGCTGCAGGGCGACGCCGATCCCGCGCACGGTGCCTATGAAACCGATGGAAGGGATCGCCCAGACGAGGTAGCGGAGCATGGAGAGCTCGCTTTCTTGTTGCTCGGAGGCCACTTCAAGTCGGCCCATGATAGTTTCGGTGGCTTCGGGCACGCTGCCTGTCATGTGATAGCGTTCGAGCCCACGCGCCATCACGTAGGGGAGGATCTTATTATGCAAGTCCTGCTGTTGGCTCTTGCTATCAATCTCGGCAGAGAGTGCGCCAGCGCGCTCGCGTGTAATGCTGCGCGCGCCAGCCAGTAGATCGACTTCGGGCTCCGTATCCAGCCCCTCGCTCTCGGGAGCGAAGCGGCCGAGTGTCTTGGCCTCGTAGTTAAGCAGTATGAATTTATAGATCAGGATCATCAGCCCCCAGAGAAAGAGGGAGATACAAATTTGCTGCTCATAGTCTTTGAGTATAACGAATAGGCTGGAGAAAGAGCTGCCGACATCGACGCCGTAGCTGTTAGCCAGATCAGCCTTATTGGCGCCGGGGCGTATGATGAGACCGTAGAGAGTGCCGACAAAAATGAAGGAGGCGATCAAACCGAGGGTGAAAATGAGGCCTTTGACAGAGAAGAGGCCGCGTTCAGGATTTCGTAGACTCATAGATAGCTCGGAACTTTAGATTGAGAGGAGGTCTTATTATTCTGTGCATTGCAATTTCTGCAAGGGCACTTATTGATAGCGTTATGAACAAACTTTTTGCCTCTACCATCTTAATCTTGGCTCTCATTTTTGCAACGGGCTGTCAGAATAATCCCAATCGTGGTCGCGATCTCGGTATACTTGCGGGTGCCGTGCTGGGAGGCATCGCGGGTGCCCAGATGGGCGATGGCGATGATATCAATGTGGTGGCCGGCGCGGTGCTGGGAGGTGCTTTAGGTGGCATGGCTGGTAATCAGATCGATCAGCGTCAAGAAGAGCTGCAGGCAGCTGAGGCGCAGCGTCAATATGAGTATGAGCAGGAAGTCTTGCAGCAGGAGAAGCTAGAACAGGACATTAAAGCTTTGGAAGCGAAGCGGGTGCGTGATGAGATTGCTCGCAATTCCACTTCGGCCGATGTGGCTGCTGCAGAGCGTGAAGCCGCACGAGTGGAAGCTGAGTTGGCCGCTAAGAAAAAATCTTACGAAGAGTCGCAAGCGCGCGCGCGTCGCATTCAAGAAGCGCAAGCGCGCATTGCTAAGGCTCAGGAAGAATTGGCCGAACTGGAGCGCCAAGAGAATGGGCAGTATTAACGCGAACTACCAACGGAAAGTGGCACCTGCGCTGTATTGGTCGCCGCGCCCCGGGGTGCCAGGCACGTCTTCGAAGCCGTCATCCCAAGCGTTGTCGATCGCGAAGAAAAGCTCTAAGTCCTTGATGGATGGTGGGTAAATGCTGAGGCCGAAGTGGGTGAAAAGTGCGGAATCACTGCCGTTGCGTAGCGCGTTCGCTTCATTCTCGCGCCATTCGTTGTCGATACGAATCTCAATAATCTCATTCGGGCGCCAGATCGCGCCTAGGGTCACGCGATGCTTGGCATAGTTGAGTGCGTAGAAGCTCCCGACTATGGCGTCGTTATTGTAGTCTTCATCTTTATGCAGGTGGGTATAGCTGGCGATACCTTCGAAATCGCCCCAACGTTTGGTGCCGATGAGCTCAACGCCGAATGTTTCGATGTCGACTGGGTTCGCGCTGCGAGCGAAGGGGTTGCTCTCGTAGGTCCAATCGACCAGATCCTGATCCCAACGGTAAAAGATTGCAGCTTCGAGGCTCCATTCGGCACGTTGTAGCTTGCTTCCTAATTCCAGGTTTTTGCTGGTTTCTCTGTCGAGCTCGTAGTTGCTTTGAAAAACGCCGCTACTATCGCTGCCATTGATGGCTGTGTAGCCGGCTAATTGGGAGGTTTCAGCATAAGATAGATAAATTGTATCGTTGCTAGCACTTGAATTGACGCGTTTCCAGGTGATATCTGCTATGGGAGATAGCTCGGATTCGTTACGGTTTGAGTCGTCGTAAGTTGCGCCTGCTCGTACTGTCAATGTGCTGCGTTCGTCGATGTTGAAGCGATATTGCGGTAAGAATGAAATGCTGCGATAACTTCTGGAATTGAAGTCGCCGAAGACGAGGCTAGTCGAATCAATTTCATCGGCAGTGAGTTGCGCTGAATAGTTCAGAGCGATCTGCTCGTTGATCTCATGTTGGCCGCTCACTCCTAGTGAACTGACGCTTGTTTCGTGCTCTGCTGTGTAGTCAAAGCCTGTCGCATCTAGGAGGTAATTGTCCTTATTGATTCTGTGGTAAGCTGTGATCTCGAACCAATTCGAATTTCCATAAGTTTGCTGATGATTGAGCATGAAGAGCCGGGTTTTTAGCTTTTCTGTTTCGATGGCACCAACGAAGGCACCTGCAGGTGGCGTGTACATATTGGGCCAAGTGAAGTTTTTCGACTGATAGCCGGCAAAAAAGTCGGTCTGCGAATTGGGGCCGAGTATTTGCGCGCGTCCGGTGGTGCGGTTGAAGTCGCTGTCGCCAAACTCAAGGGTGCCATCGCTTTCGGAGCGAGAGACTTCCGCCTCGATGCCCCAACTCCATTCGCCACTTTCACCGAGGGTGCCTGTCATGCCGTGGTGGATACGTTGAAAGTTGAGGTCGTGGTCACCGCCGCCGACTGTTAAGCTGCCGCCGTCGGCGATCTGACTCCATCCGTAAGTGATGGTGCCCACTGTGCTATTGAAGCCGTAAAGTGCATTGTCGATGCCTGTGAACACTTCGGCGCGTTCGAGCATTTCCGGCGCGATGGGTAGCTCGGCGAAGTAGTGACCGGTTTGCGGGTCGATTAGAGTGGCACTGCCCACTCGGAAGCCGGTGCTTTCGAAGATACCACCACGAATGGTGACGTCGCCTTGCGCCTCCGACATATTACGTGATTGCAGGTCGACGCGCGGTTCGAACTCCAGGTTTGAGACTGGCGATTCGTAGGTGGTGACTGGGCGTATGTTCGCTGTTTGCTGCGCATCAATGTAGAGCGTTGGCAGCGTTTGGGTGCCTTCTGCGATAACCAATAGCGGAATCGGAGTAAACGCTAGTAAGGAAAGATTTTTGATTTTGCTTGGAATCATGCAGCTAGCCAAAACTCAGAAATCTTAAAGATCAATTGTTAATTGTTTAAAAAATCAGCTTAACATTGGCGTTGATTTTTGGGTTGGCATTTGCTGGACATCTCATCATTGAGACTTACTCCATTTATAATCCTATGCAGCTTTTAAATCTCAGTTTCGCAATTCTCATCATTAAAATGGCTATTTGTATCCTGCCGGGGGTGATTGGCATCTTTATGATTGTTAGCTCTGAAGAGAAAAAACGGGAACTTCGGAATACAATTTGTAACCAGGTATTTGGCGTGAGCAATGCGATCCCCTATCCAAAGTTCGCGATGACTATGGTGGTTATCGGTTCAGTGCTCTTGGTTTTTACGCTATCAGCTTCGTGGTTCTTGTTACTGCGCGATATGTTTATTGAATCCTGATATTGTATCAGGCAATTTTAAGCATCGCGTTCGGCAATTGCTTTACGGTAGATCTCGCGGCTGATCCAAGCATCGGTCGCTGCGTAGCGAATTTGTTTTTGATCGAGATCTGCACGTGCCCAATTGGAAACTTGTGCGGCTTTGCTAATACGGCCTTTCATGATTAAGCCTGCTAGGGCGCGCAAGCCGCGATTTTCGTAGCCGAGCTTGAGAGTGATGTCGGCAATTTCAACAAAGCCAGCCGGGGAAAATTCTGCCATCGCGCGGAGCTCTTTAACGTCATCCTTAATCGCAACGCCAGTCTTTATAATATCGGGAGATTCGAGCAATGGGAGTAGCGGTTCAAAGGTCTCAGTTTTGTTGATACGAAACAGATACACGCAATGCTCCGTGGCTAGTTGTATCAGTGCAGGTGGGTAGTATTGCCCCTTTTTGAAAGTTGGCCGTGTCTCTGTGTCGAAGCCCAGATGCGCTTCATTCACAAGTTTAGCGACGGCGGCTTCCATCGTTTCGATGCTCTCTAATATTTGTATTTCTCCCTCCCAAGCAATTAAAGGTAGCTCGTTAATTTCGGCTTTGGATATTTTGCGATTTTCTATGGTGGGCGTGTCGGTTGTTTCGGACATGTAATTATATTTTAAGCTTCGATCTCGAGGCCGTCGAAGGCCAGTTCGATGCGCTGGGGGTAAGTCTTGCAGTTTGTGTCTTTGGAAATGCGTTGATTGTAATCTTCGTTATAGCGTAGAGCGTCTTTGTGGATTTCTTCGATATCTGCGTCGGAGTAGGCGGGCTCGTGGTGGAAGACTATGAGTTGACGCACCTTGGATCGGGCGGAGAGCTCGACAGCTGTCATGTGGTCGGAATGCCCCCAATTGCGCTTTTCGTTGGTTGCTTCTTCAAAGGTATACTGCCCGTCAAAGATGAGTACGTCGGCGTCCCTGAAGAAGTCGACGAAGCGATAGCCTTCATCGCGGGCCTCAGGACCGTGTTCAGAATCCGATGAGAAAATGATGCGCTTGCCGTGCTCTTCAAAGCAGTAGCCCCATGAGTCCCCAGGGTGTTGTTGCTTGATAGTTGTTACTTGAACATCATCGACTTGAAAACTAGCACCATTTTCTCGTATGTCGAATTCGATGTCGGCTTGCATTGCTTCGAAGGGAACAGGAAAGCAGGGGGCCTCCATCTGTGCGCGAATTGCACGTTCGGTGTCTTTATGGAAGCCGTGAAAGATGATCCGATTTCCAGCTTTGTAGGCAGGCGTGAAAAACGGGAAGCCTTGAATGTGGTCCCAGTGCAAGTGTGAGATGAAGATGTGGTAGGTGGCTGGGGGCGCGTCTTTACTCTGACTGAGGGCGAAGTCGCGCAAGCCAGTGCCTGCATCGCAAAAGATGAAATCATCACTCTTTGCTTGGATTTGTACGCAAGAGGTATTGGCCTTGTAAGTGCCGCGTTCGCAGTGGGGTAAGGTTTCTAGGTAGGCATCGACTGCATCGAGGTTCTCAAAGCTGTGTTCACGAGCGCCCCAAATCGCATCTCGAACCTTTTGACGGATCGATTCCGATGTGCTAGGAGCTGGAAGTGAGCCACAGGAGCCCCATATGATCGCTTTCATGCTTTGTGAAGCTGGTTAAAATTACTTGTCGAACAGGCCTTTGATACTTTCGCCAATTTTCTCACTGGCTTGATCCACTTTCTCAAGACCTTGAGTTTTAAGTGCCTCGACTGCGGCTCCGCCTAGCTCGCCCGCATTGGCAATGGCAGGACCGATGGATTGTAAAACCTTGCTCAGCACGAGATCGATGACTTCAGCCATGGTCATTTGTTTCCCATCCTCACCGATGTCGTTCATTTCTATGCGAGGTAGAGTGACTGTTTGTCCTACGCCCATCACGCCGACGTAGACAGTGCCTTCTTCGATGACGAGCTGTTTGATGACGACCTGCTTTTTGGCGCCCGTTTCAGGCTCGGGGGTAGCTGCCGTGTCATCAGAGCTGTCGGCCGGGCCAGTAAACTCTTCGATGTTTTGCAGCAATTGCTTGAGGTTGGAAGACGTTAGAGTCTTTTCGTAACTGATTTCTGGCTTCTTGATCAGGATGTGGTCGATTATGATCTTGTCGCTAAGGACGGTGCCCGTATCGACTTGCAGGTCAATTTCACCGAGAGAGAAGATATTTGCGCTCTTGAAACCCTCGGGGTTGGCGACATTGAGTCCAGTTAAAGAGCCATTTCCTGATAAAATCGAGAGATTGACGTCTTCTAGTGTGACAGCCGTTTGTGTGACTTGCGGGCCGTACTTCTCAACGCCCTTTTTGATCTGCTGATTAAGCCCCCCCGATAACACGTAATAGACCGCTGCGCCAGCGATTAAAGCGAGTATTAGGAGGCCTAGGAGTAATTTTTTAAACATAATTGGTCTATGTAAATAGATTGATTGTGATGTCGACTCTACAGCATAATCGCTCTATGGCGAGTTTGAAAAATCATCCAGTCTTGAGCGAGTTTTTATTGCAAGGCTTCGAGGCTCCCGAGGGCTTGGTTCCGGTAGCTGTGTATGCGAATTTCTCTGCGGCAGGGGATGCCGGGCTCGCCATTCTCGCGATGGGCAAGGCGTATTGGACCTTATTCCATGCGGGGCAATATGTAATTTGTGTGGCCGCAGCCGATGCTTCATTGGTCGCGGCGGAGCTGCGAGCCATGTTGGACTTGGACTCTGTGCCCAATCGATTTATGGGCACGCGATTTCTGGAATTCTCGTTCAGTTCCTTGAGTTTTGTGCTGTATGCCTTGTTATTGATCGGCTGTTTCGTCTGGCAACAGGCTGGTTATCCGCTGGATCTGGGCCGTGGGGACTCGCTGGCTATGATCTCTGGGGGCGAGTGGACGCGGGCGCTGACTTCGCTGTGTTTACACGGTGATATTGTGCATCTGGTCTCGAATCTAGTCGCTGGAATGGGGTTTGCCTTCTTCGTCGCTCGATTTTTTGGCGCGGCGGCTGCGTGGTTGTTGATTTTACTGAGTGGGGTGCTTGGTAATGTACTCAATGCTTGGGTCTATTTTCCCGAAGCGCATTATTCGATCGGTGCGTCCACCGCGGTATTTGGAGCGCTGGGTCTATTGACCGGAGTCGGGCTGTGGGTGGCGTTGACGGAGGCTCAAGAGAGCTGGCTTATGCCGCGTTGGTTTATACCAGTGTTTGGGGGCATTACCTTGTTGGGCTTGACCGGGATTGGCGATGGGTCGCTGCACGGTATCGTTGATGTGGCGGCGCATATCAGCGGCTTTATGTGTGGCTTGCTGCTGGGCTTTTTGGGGGCGATTTTTCAACGCGCATTTGCTGTGCTTGAGCGAGCGCGAGTTTGGCTCGGGCTCTTGACCTTGGCTCTGGTGGCCATCGCTTGGGGCCTGCGCGTGGGCTAGGCTCGCAACAGGCATGGGAACAGTGCTGATGAGTGCACGGAGCTCGGGCGGCGAAGCTCCGAGGCCTTACTTACTTTTTAGGCTTTTGAAGTTTGGGTTTGGGCACTTTACAGTCGACGGTGCCACAGCCGCAGCCGCGAGCGCTACTCTTTTTCTTCGGCTTAAATGCCTGATAGAGATAGAGTAGGGCCGCTAAAATGATTACTGCGACGATAATGACTTCAATGCTTTCCATTAGCTGTGCATCTCCACGTGCTATGACACAAAGAGCATGCCGACTTGGTAGACGGCCACGGCGGCGATCCAGGCGAAGCTTGTCAGTGCGACAAAGCTACCTGCAGCCCACCACCAGTTGAGTTCCTTGGCGATCACAGCCAAGGTGGCTCCGCACTGCATGCAGAGGGCAAAGAAGACCATGATCGAGAGTGCGACTGGAATATTAAAGACGGGCTCACCTTTGCGAGGGCCAGATTCCCATTTGGCATTGCTCAACGTGCTGCGCAAGTCGTCCGATTCCTCATCCACCTCGCCACCGAGTGCATAAGTGATTCCGAGAGTTGAAATGATGATTTCACGTGCCGGAAAACTGGCTAATACGCCAACGGTGATCTTCCAGTCGTAGCCTGCGGGAGCGAAGATGGGCTGCACAAACTTACCAAAACGGCCCATATAGCTTTGTTCGAGGTAACGGGCAGAGATTTGTTCTTCTAATTCAGTGCTCTGCGCTTCGTCTAGTTGAATCTCGCCGGAAATCTCGCTCATCGCACCTTGCGTGATTTGGCCGATGTATTCTGCAGTCACCTCTTCTTCCAGTTCCGTGGAGCGTGGGAAATATAACAGTGCCCAAATGATGATCGTCATCGCGAAGATAACTGTGCCCGCCCGCACGACAAATTCTTTACCACTTTCATACATGCGGTGGAAAACTAGCTTCACTTGTGGCACCCGATAGTGAGGCAATTCCATCACAAATGGCATTGGCTTACGCCCCTTATTTAGAGTTTTATTGAGCGCCCAGGCAAAGGGGGCGGCTACCAGTGCGCCGATGAAGTGCATGCCAAAGAGTGCGGCACCTGCGACGTTTGGGCCGTATTTGGGTTCGATAAATGCACCGATTAGCAGTAGATAGACAGGTAGTCGTGCCGAACAACTCATCAGCGGAGCGACTAGAATCGTGATCAAGCGCGCCTTGTTGTCGTTGATCGTGCGGGTGGCCATAATGCCTGGGATTGCGCAGGCGAAACTCGTGAGCAGTGGCACGAAACTCTTACCGTTGAGCCCACACCATTGAAAGAGTTTATCCATCAGGAAGGCCGCTCGTGCCATATAGCCTGAGGCCTCTAGCAGTGAGATGAAAAAGAAGAGCACCAGGATTTGCGGCAGAAAGACCAAAAATGCGCCGACACCTCCGATGATGCCATCGGCGACCAAACTCTGTAGCATGGGCGTGGCGACGAGTGCATCCGAGGCGATCCCTTGCACCCAGCCGACGACTGTTTCGATCAGATCCATGATCGGGCCGGCCCAGGTGTAGACGGATTGGAAGACTACATACATCATCCCAACGAAGACCAGCAGGCCCCAGAATTTGTGTAGTAGCAGTTGATCGATGCTCTCGGACTTGCTGCGCTTTTTCATCGCCGATTGGCGCTCCAGCACGTCGTTGAGTAGAGGATTTAAAAAGCGGAAGCGCAGCGTCGATTCGGCGGCATCGGGTTGAAAGCCATCTTTGTATAGTTGCTCGCGGGCAGCCTCAATGATTGCTTGGTGTTCATCGGCCGGAGTCTTTAGCCGTTCTGTGACTGCGCTCTTACGATCAAAGAGCAGGCGCTGTAATTCGCCTTCACTCAGAGATTCGCTGCGTTGCTCAACAAGCTGTTCTCTCAATGAGCCAATCGCCTTTTGCACAGGCTCTGGCCATTTCGGACGTACCAAAATCGGGCGCGTTACGAGTGCCTTCTCGATCGTTTTGGCCAATTCATCGGTTCCGCTCTTGCGCTTAGCGACTGTGGGCACGACGGGAACTCCAAGCCGTTGCTCTAGAAGTTTACTGTCGATTTGAAGCCCTTTTTTCTCGGCGACATCCCAGCAGTTGAGTGCGATGACCATGGGCACTCCCAGCTCTGAGGCCTGCGAAGCTAGAAATAAATTACGCCGCAGGTTTTCGACGTCCACCACCACTACGACTAAGTCGGGTGCCTGGCCGCCCATGCCATGTCCACTGATCACGTCAACTGCTACCCGCTCATCAAGTGAACTCGCGCTGAGACTATACGTGCCCGGCAAATCGATTAACTCGACCGACTCTCCGCTGGGCATAGTCCAAGTGCCTGTCTTTTTTTCAACCGTGACGCCAGAGTAGTTGCCCACTCGCTGACGCATTCCAGTCAGTATATTAAAGAGGGAAGTCTTACCCGTGTTCGGATTCCCGATCAGAGCAATGCGACGGTTGGCTTTTGCGCTGCTCATTAGATTGCTTCAACCTCCACGTGTGCAGCGTCTTCCAGACGCACGCTGATGTGGCAACCGTTGAATTCCACTGCGATTGGATCGCCCAGTGGTGCTTCGTGCACGAGGCGTATTTCTTGGTCCGGCAACAGGCCCATAGACATCAGCCGCGAGACGCAGTCGTTGCAGCAATCCAAGTTTTTGACGCGGAAAAGTCCGCCTTTTTTGATTTCGTTCAGTCGCATGGTAAAATGGTCTCGGCTGAGAATAAGTCTCAATCGCTCATTGATGAGAAGGAGTTATGACTGAATTGCAAGCCTCAGCTGTCCTAGGCGTGAGAGTTTTCAGGTCGAGGCGGTTTGGGGCAGCCGGATCGTGTGTGAAGGCTCCGCACGGAGGCAGTGAGACTGGAGTCAAGCTCGCCTTGCGTGCGCTCTAGCTGAAACGCTTTTTGTGGCCACGCGAGACGGTCACGTATTTTTCGGCGAGTCCCTTCAGTCCCGCGCGTTCCGCATCGCTGAGTGCGCGCACCACTTTAGCTGGAGCCCCGAGCACTAGCGAGCCTGCGGGGATTTGCGTGCCTTTTGTTACCAGTGCGCCTGCACCGATAATCGATTGTTCGCCGATGACAGCGCCGTCAAGAATGGTGGCTTGCATGCCGACCAGGCATTCGTCGCCAATTTCGCAGGCGTGGATCATGGCTGAGTGGCCGATGGTTACATATTTGCCGACTTTTACACCGTAGTCGTCGGCTAGGTGCACGACGGTGCCGTCTTGCACATTGGAGCCTTCGCCGATTTCGATGGTATTGATGTCGCCGCGCAGCACTGCATTGTGCCAGACGCTGGAATTGAGCCCTAGGGAGACGGCGCCAATGACGACGGCGCCTTCAGCCACATAGGCCGAATCGTCGATGGCTGGAGTTTGATCAAGATATTTCGAGAGACGTTCATCTATAGTCATAGTCGCCCATTAAGCGGGAGGATAGATTTTGCGCCAGTTCAAAGCACTTCTATAAGCAGGGCTTCTTGCTTGGAAACTGCGAACTGCTTCCATTGAGAGTGATCTTTTTCCGGTGCGTACTGGCTTAAACGATGTAACCACGTACGCTGGCGTGCCTTCTGTGGTCGCAGGGTCCAGCTTTCTTTGCCTTCGCTTGTGATTGCCTCCAATACTATCTCGTTACCAGGCTTCTAGTCCCAATGATTCGCAAACCCCGCGTGGGAAAGTGGCTTGGCGCTTACTAGAGAGTTTTACCTTTAACATCGGTATTGTGTAAGTAGATTTTGCCTTACTTGTCAACTTTGCCGTAAGGTGGTGCCTGGCTGAAGGCAGCCACATACATGAGATGATCGGTATTTGCAGCTTCTGCCACATGGGCATCGTGTGCGTGCAGATCGATACTCGCCCAGATCTGATCGATTCGTAACAGCGGCATTGAATGCATGATTGTGTTACACCAACCGCGGCCACCTGTGGCGAAGCTGTCTCTAAGACGCGTATCGATTGCTTGAAAGACGCGATCTCCTTGGGCTACGTTAAAATCGCCACCTAGTAAGATCGTTCTATCTGAACTCGCTGATGGGAGTGCTTGCACGACTTTGTCGATCTGTTCCATTTGGCGCTCTCGTTGGAGTCGTTGTTGAGTCCAGCAATTGGCGTTCCATAGGTCTATGCGTGGATTACTGGTTGCGAGTCTTAGTGAGGTGATGTGGTACTGTGTGCCGCGGATTTCAGCCCAAGCTGTATTAAAGAAGGAAGCCGTGGTTCCAATGTGTTGGATGTGACCTTTGACTAGAATGCTGGTGTCCACGCCGTGTGCATATTGGTAGTCGCTGTTTTGCTTGACCCATTCGAGTACCGTATTCCGTTGTGGCGTTTCTTGTATTAATACGATGTCGGGGCCTAGCTCCAAGGCAGAGAGGAGTGCATCTATTGAGCCTGAGCAATTGACTGTGATGACTTTTAATTGAGAAGTGATGTAATGTTCGGGGCGTAGCAATCTACTGAGAGATTTGATTTCTTCAACAAAGCTAAAGGTGAACAGTAACCAGAGCATGCAAGCGAACTTGAAGGACGCGCGGCGGTAAGCCGGGAGGCTCAAGCCCCATATAATTAACCAACTCCACGCAGGAAAGATGGTGACTGCGCTGGCCCAGTCAGGACGCTGCCAATAGACTAGGAGCAGAAACAATGCGGATGATATGGAGATGCCGTTTAGCGTTCTTCTCATATGTCAGCTTGATCGGCACTGATTAGCTCGCGGGCCTTTACGGAAATACGCCGCGCATCTCATAGACTTTATCGATGTGTGCGATCGCGGCCGCGTAGGAGGCTAGGCGCATGCTGCAGTCGAGGCGCTTGGCGGTGGCCAGCACGCGCTCGGCAGAGCGTGTCATCACTTTACGCAGACGCTCGTCGACCAGCTCTTCGTCCCAGGTCTCGGATTGTCGGTTTTGCTTCCATTCGAAATAACTCACCGTCACACCGCCGGCGTTGCACAGAATCGCGGGCAGCACTTCCACGCCTTTTTGGAGTAGATGCTGCTCTGCGCGTGGGGTAGTGGGAGCGTTGGCCGCTTCGACCACCACTTTACATTGTAAGCGTTCGGCGTGTTCGAGGTCCACCATCTGCTCCAGTGCGGCAGGTATGAAGAGGTCGACCGGGGTGCTGTAGAAATTGGGCGCGTCGATTGCGTCGGCTCCGGCGAAACCGTTCACGCCGCCAGTGGCTTGCACGTGCTGCGCCAGTGCTTCGGCGTCGATGCCGGCTTCGTTGCGGATGGCACCGGTGTGGTCCATCACTGCTTTGAGTTGACTGCCGCGTGCTTGGAGTAAGCGAGCGGTCCATGAGCCGACATTGCCATAGCCGATCAGGCTGAAACTGAGCTTTGAAATCTCCATGTCCATGCCCGGGAGGAGGGCGTCGAGCACATAGACCAGCCCCTGACCAGTGGCTTTTTCACGCCCAGCGGAGCCGCCGAATTCGAGGGGTTTGCCGGTGACGACGCCGCGTGCGGTGACCTTGGTGGAGGACTCGGCGAAATTGATATAGGTGTCCGCCATCCATGCCATGATTTGTGCATTGGTGCCCATGTCAGGAGCAGGGATGTCGTAATCCGGCCCGATGTTGTTACCCAGTGCGGCGGTGAGGCGGCGGGTGACGCGTTCGAGTTCGCTGCGGCTGATCGAGCGTGGATCGATCTTAAGTGCTCCTTTGGCGCCGCCGAAGGGCAGGCGGGCCAGCGCACATTTCATCGTCATGAGCAGTGCCAGCGTCTTGACCTCGTCCAGTTTGACTTCGCCGTGGTAGCGGATGCCGCCTTTGTAGGGGCCCAGTACGTTGTTGTGTTGCACGCGATAACCTTTGAATAATTGCCAGCGTCCATCGTCCATTTTGACGGGGCAGTGCACCATGATTTCATTCTTAGGTTGCGAGAGGATCAGCTTCAGACGCTGGTCTACTTTGAGCAAATTGGCCGCTTCGAGTACAGAACTGATCGTCTGGAAATACAGATTATGATCATCGTAGTAATCGTCCAATTCGTGGAAGATTTCACGTGCGGATTGGCAGGCGGGGGTATCGCAGGGGTCCATGCGATTAAGGGTGCTCGCGCTGAGTGAAGAAGGCAAGCGCTTGTGTGATTAAAACCTTCGCTTTTAATTTTAGCGTGGCGGCTCTACCTTGCCGTTGTCCAGATTCTTAGAGAACTGAGGAAGAAGAGTTCCAAGGCCGCGACTTGGTTGAAGTTGATTTCCATCAGGCTGGCAGATTTTTCCAAGGCTTCGGTGGCGCGGTGCAGGGCGCTGGCAGGAAGCTCGCCTGTGTTGAGGGCTTCGATATCGCGTGCAAAGCCGGCAGTGGCTTTTTCGATCTCCGCGAAAAGTTGTTTGCGATAGCCTTTGCTTAGGCCGACTTCCATGGCATCTTTTTCGTCCGAGCTGATATGCTCGGGCAGTGTTTCTTTTTGTGCTTTCCAGGCAGTCGCTGTCATTTCATTCAGAATCGCTTGAAAGCGCGCATTGAGGCCGTAGGCGCCCATCATAATGTGGGGAATGGTCTTTTTGTTGGGACCTTTAATCAAGCGGCCGAGCCATTCGCGATAGGAGACCACCCAGGCGGGCCAGTCGGGGTGCTGTATGCCTTCCATTGTGGCCGGAATGCGGAAGTTGAGGCAACGGCTGCGAATGGTGTCGAGCAGGTCGTAAGGGCGCGTCGTTAGCAGAAATAGAGTGGTGCCGGCTGGCGGCTCTTCCAGTGTCTTCAGAAAGGCGTTGGCAGAGGCCGGATTCATACGATCGGCGTCGATCACGATGCCGACCTTGCGCCCGCCTTGATTGGAGCTTTTGGCGATGTCGACCACCAGCTTGCGCATGGTGTTGTTTTCTTCTGTCTTGCCCACTTTGATCAAGCGAGCTTTGCCACTCGGGCGTAAGATAAAGCAATCTGGATGGTCGAAAGGGTTGCGCATCGTTTCGAGTAGATGGGCGGCGATCGCACTTACGATTGTTTCGAGGCTTTCTAAGCTCTCTCCGTGGAGTAGGATGCCGTGCCCGAGGCGGTTCTGGGCCAAAGAGCGTTCCAGCACTTCGACCGCACGGGTATCGCGCAGTTCTTCAGGAAGGGAGTCGGATAGTTTCATTTCTTTGGATTTATGCTTTAAAATTGCTCAATTTGTCGCAGGCAGCTTAGCTGTATTTTTGGCTTAAGATTCTATGCTGAGCAAGAAACAAGACACCTTTTCGAATGATTAAAAAAGAACGCGCCGCTTATATTCAAAATCGCTTACAGGAACTCTATCCTGAGCCGCCTGTGCCCTTGGATCATAAAGACCCGTATACTTTGTTGATTGCGGTGCTGCTCTCGGCTCAGTGCACCGATGTGCGGGTCAATCAGATCACGCCCTTACTCTTCGAGCGTGCAGATACGCCGCAGGCGATGGTAGAGATCCCTGAAGAGGAAATTCGCGCGATCATTCGTCCTTGCGGGCTTTCGCCGATGAAAGCGAAGGGCATCGCGGGGCTTTCGCGTATTTTATTGGATCAACATGGCGGCGAGGTGCCTGCCGATATGAAGGCGCTGGAAGCACTGCCTGCTGTGGGGCATAAGACGGCTTCGGTGGTGATGGCACAGGCCTTTGGGGTGCCCGCGTTTCCAGTCGACACACACATTCATAGGCTTGCGCAGCGCTGGGGCCTCACCAATGGGAAAAATGTGGCCCAGACCGAGCGAGATCTGAAGCGATTATTTCCAGAGTCGTGTTGGAATGACTTACACCTACAAATTATTTTCTATGGGCGCGAGTATTGTACTGCCCGCGGCTGCGATGGCACTGTCTGTGAGATTTGCCGCACGGTGTATCCAGCTAGAAAGCGCGCCAAGAAAACCTTAAAAGCTTAGTTTGCGTGGATAGCCAGTTTCGCTGGCTGTATTAATTGCCGAAGATTGATTGATTTGTGCCTAAGTCGAAGGAATCGTTGCCAAAGCTGCTGTCCGAACTTGCCGGCGCATTGATTACTGCGTCAAAAGTGAAATCGGCCGCTCCTTTACCCTTGGATTGGATCGGTTGATGAAAGTCGATCTCGAACTCACTGCGTTTTGCCGGAGCTTCAGCTTGAGTCTTTTCGTCTGCTTGAGACGTCGCCACTGCTTGGGCGGGTACAGCTAGGCGCCCTATAATCGGCTGCGAGGATTGAGTGGGGACAATATCAAAAATGAAGTAACTACTTTGCTCATAGGCCTGCGCTAGGCTTACACAGATCAGTGGCAGTATGAGTGTGGCGATCAGTCGACGGGTTCTTGGTAGGGAGCGCATGGGATTTTGAATAAGGATTTCAGCTATAATGTCGAGACTCCTGTCCTTTTAAAAAGACTGCTTGGTTTGTGTCAAAATGTCTCACTCTTGCTGGCGTTGTCTCGGTTTGTCGTGTTTTTGCCCAGTTTGTCTTTCTGTGTGAGTGCTGTAAGTGTCTTTTAATCAATCTATTGCATTTGGATTTTAGTGATTCGGAGCTGGAACGGTTTATGCGAGGGTAGAGCTATGAATATTGATTTTAACACATTTACCGAAAAGTCTGCCTTCGCTGTGCAGGAGGCACAAAATCTAGCCCGTCATTATGGGCAGCAAGAGATCGACAGCTGGCATCTATTACTGGCATTGGTGCAGCAAGAAGGTGGCATCGTGCCTGGACTGTTAGAGCGCATGCAAGTTTCGCCCGCTGCTGTCGAACTAGCGGTAAAGCGCGAAATTGAAGCCCTGCCCAAGGCTTCCGGCAGCGTCAATGCCAGCCAAGTCTATGTTTCGTCTGCCTTGCAAAAGGCAATCGCTGAGGCGGATAAGGTCAAAGCCAAGTTGGGCGATGACTTTGTAAGCACGGAACACTTGTTCCTTGGCTTGCTCAAAGGTTCTACGGGTAAGTTGGGGAAGTTGTTGGATTCCTTCGAACTGGATCATGATAAAGTGCGCAAAGCAATTGAAACGGCGCGCGCCGGTCAAAAGGTGACCTCTCGTAATCCGGAGACAACTTTTGAAGCACTCGAAAAATATGGGATCGATCTGGTCGAACAGGCACGTAAAGGGAAGATGGACCCTGTCATCGGTCGCGACTCTGAGATCCGCCGTGTGATTCGCATACTTTCACGTAAGACTAAAAACAACCCAGTGCTCATTGGTGAACCTGGTGTGGGTAAGACGGCCATCGTCGAAGGTCTCGCGCAGCGCATCGTGCGCGGCGATGTGCCGGAAGGCTTGCAAGACAAGACTATCTTTGCACTGGACATGAGTTCTTTGGTGGCGGGTGCCAAATACCGGGGTGAGTTCGAAGAACGCCTTAAGGCCGTGCTGGCCGAAGTTAAAAATAGCGAAGGTCGCATTCTTCTATTCATTGATGAATTGCACACCATCGTAGGCGCAGGAAAGACCGAAGGTGCGATGGACGCGGGTAATATGCTCAAGCCCATGTTGGCACGAGGTGAGTTGCACTGTGTGGGGGCCACGACCCTCGATGAATATCGCAAATACATCGAAAAGGACGCCGCGCTAGAGCGCCGTTTCCAAACGGTGCAAGTCGATCAACCCAATGTCGAGGACACCATCTCGATTCTGCGCGGCATCCGCGAGCGCTTCGAGTTACACCACGGGGTGCGCATTCAGGATAACGCGCTGGTGCAAGCTGCTGTGCTCTCGCATCGCTATATCAGCGAGCGCTTCCTGCCCGATAAGGCGATCGATCTCGTGGACGAAGCCTGCGCGATGATACGCACTGAAATGGACTCGATGCCACAGGAGCTCGATGAGCTGACGCGTCGTGCGCTCCGACTTGAAATTGAAGAAGCTGCACTGAAAAACGAGAAAGATGAAGCGTCCAAAGAACGTCTCAAGACACTCTCCCGCGAGTTGGCCGACATTCGTGAAAAAGAGTCCGCCCTTCGCTCGCAATGGGAGAGCGAAAAGGGCGCGATCGACCAGATCCGTCAAGTGCGCGAAGAGCTCGATACGACACGCATCGAGATGGAAAAAGCAGAGCGTAATTATGATTTGAATACAGTGGCTCAGCTACGCCACGGCAAAATGCCTGAGCTCGAAGCTAAGCTCAAGCAACTTGAAGCAGTTGAGGCTAAAGAGGGGGCTCTCTTGAAAGAAGAGGTCTCACAGGAAGAGATTGCAGACATCGTTGCCAAGTGGACGGGCGTGCCTGTTACACGTATCGTCGAAGGCGAGAAAGAGAAACTCTTGCGTCTGGAAGAAGTGCTGCATGAACGCGTGGTGGGGCAAGATGAGTCGGTCACATTAGTCACCGAGGCGATTCTACGAGCCCGCGCCGGCATTAAAGATCCCCGTCGGCCGATCGGTAGTTTCCTCTTCTTGGGGCCCACCGGCGTGGGTAAGACCGAGCTGGCGCGCACCCTTGCGCAAACACTCTTCGATACTGAGGATAATATCGTGCGTATTGATATGTCCGAATACATGGAAAAGCATGCCGTGGCTCGCCTGATCGGCGCGCCTCCCGGATACGTGGGCTATGATGAAGGTGGCCAGCTGACCGAAGCCGTGCGTCGCAAGCCTTATAGCGTGGTGCTCTTCGATGAGATTGAGAAGGCGCACCCCGATGTATTCAATGTGCTCTTACAAGTCATGGACGACGGGCGCATTACCGACGCACAGGGGCACACGGTAGATTTTAAAAATACCGTGATTATTATGACCTCCAATGTTGGCAGTCGTTTTCTCACCGAAGGTGTGGTTGGAACAGAGATTCCAGACACGGTGCGTGAGTCGGTCATGGCAGAGCTGCGTCAAGGTTTCCGCCCAGAGTTCCTGAATCGGATCGATGACACTGTTTTGTTCAAACCGCTGACACTGGATGAGATTACGCAGATTGTAGACTTACTCTTGGCAGATCTGAATAAGCGCTTAGCGGAGCGTGGTATCACCATCGAGTTTGATGACGCCGCTCGCAAATGGATTGGTGAAAAAGGCTACGATCCGGTTTATGGTGCACGCCCTCTAAAGCGCTTTTTGCAAAAGCAAATCGAAACTAAGCTCGCACGTGGCTTGCTTAGCGGCGACGTCGCAGAGCAAAGCACCGTCTTGTTTAAGTTGGAAGACGGCGCGCTGACCATGGAATCGCTCGACCGAGTCGAAATCCTCTAGTGCGTGCGCTCTTAGCTGCCCGCCCGCAGCTAAGGGCGCCGCATCGCCGGTCCATTGCAAAATCGAAGGCTTGCACTTCATCTTTGAATGTTTAGCTTTCCGTTATGAAATGGATTTTGGCTGTGGTCGCATTATTATCGGGTTTGTTGGGTGGCTTTCTGTTGGCACCTCGTTCTGCTGAGTCCTCCTGGGATACAGGTTCATCCGCCAGCAATGCTCCAGCGGGAGGGGCCGCCTCGGCTGCGGCTGCTCGGGCTGCTGATAGGCAGGGGAGCGCTCCTGCCGCGGCAGGCGACGTAGGGGCATCGGGCGCGGGCGGCGCCGAGTCTATTACGGAGGCTTGGCTGGAGTCTTTGGACGAGCTCGACACTTTTGATCAGATTGGTGCCTTGCATGCTCGTTTAAAGGATCTGGACGTCTCCAAATTTCCTGAGCTGATGAAGAAGTTAGGGAGCTATGCCGGTTCTGCGGTCAACTGGCAGGTGCGCAGCATGATTGCGACTCGCTGGGCTCAAGTCGATCCACAGGGCATGCTAGACTATGCGAAGCAAGAAAAAGGCACTGTTTCGTGGAGTCTTTATAACACTGTTTTTTCCGCGTGGTCGAAGCAAGACCCGCAGGCAGCTTACAGTGCGGCACTCAATCTGGATTCTCAGCGTTGGCAACAAGCGGCGATTCAATCGGTCGTCAATACCGTGGCGGAGACGGACCCGCAGCGAGCCATTCATATGGCTCAAGAATATTATGGTAATCAGGTCAGCGGGCAAGGACGTTGGTTGTATCAATCCATATATCGTAATTGGGCGCAGGAAGATGGAGCCGCGGCGCGGCAGAGTGCATTGCAGTTAGAGGAGGGCGCCGCAAAGTCAGCTGCGCTGGCCGGGGCCATGTCCGATTGGATGGCAAAGGATCCGATGGAGGCGTTGGCTTGGCTAGACTCGTTGCCTATGGACAGCGCGATTTATGGTTCGCGCAAACAAGTCTTTCGGAATTTGCTCAATCAGGATATTGAGGTGGCTAAAGAGTATATTGATTCGGTGGAGAATCCTCTGGAGCGACGCCAAGTGCTCGAGAATTTACAGTTTCATAACTTTGCATGGCAAAAAAGCTATGAGGAGATCCAAGAAGTTTTTGATTGGCTCGGCACAGTCGCGACTGGGCAAACTTATGATAATCGCGTGAGTAGTATTATACAGGCGATGACGCAAAACGATCCAGACCGTGCGATTGATTTTGTGCTTAATATGGGCCCTGGCAATGCACGTATGAATGGCTTGAATGCGATCGGAAGTAAACTAGTTGAAATCGATCCACAGTTGGCCTTCGATTTTGTGGATAGTCTGCCCTATGAGGACGAAAAGCGACGCGCGCTTGGGAGTATGGGCTGGCGCCTTTCGCAGCAGGGAGTCGAGTCGGCTAGTGTATTGGTGGGGGCGCATACGGACCCAATCGTGCAGCGTCAATTAGCCTCGCGCATCTCGGGTGAGTGGTCGAAGTATGATCAAGCCGGAGCATTGGCTTGGTCGGAATCACTATCGGATGAACAGGCGCGAAAATCCGCGATGCGCTCTGTGCTAAGTAATTGGATCGAATCTGACCCCGCGGCAACTTTAGCTTATGTGAGCACGCTAGAGGATAGCGATTCGGGCTCTGTACTACGTGATGCCTACACCAGTTGGGCACGTAATGATCCACAGGCGGCGGTATCTTGGCTCGATCAATTGCCTGAAAGTGCCGAAGCGCGTAAAGCCGACATCTATCGAGGTGTGGCGAGCAGCTTCATTAATCATGATCCGATGGCTGCATCGGAGTGGATTGCAACTCTGGAGGAGGGCCCGGCACGGGATCAATCGGTCGAGACGCTGGTGAATAACATTTCTCAAACTGATCCGGAAGCGGGTTTCATTTGGGCAGTCACGGTGGGAGATGATAATAAGCGTAAGAACACGCTGAATCGCAGTGTGCAGGAATGGATCAAGACCGATATTGAGATGGCTTATGAAGCCGTCCTCGATGCCGAGATCGAAGCCAGCGAAAAAGAACCTTTGCTCAAGATGTTTGAGGGTAAGCTTTAATTGATTTTTTTATCCAAATTGCAGCTCGCAAGATGACTGCAGTTGTGGGCCGTGCAAAACGCAAGCAAGCTGCGCCTTTGTATGTGGCCTATAGAAGAAAGATTATTTTCCCTGATTGATTCTTGATCGCGACCTATAGCTGGTCTTTACGCGTGTAGACAGGCTTAGAGAGTTTTTTTACTAACTTTTTTTTGACGAAGTCGTATGAGGCTGCGGTGTTTCGGCATGGAGTTTGCGTAATTGGACGGCATGGATATAATACGCATTCTTCTCTCGATTCTCTTACCACCTGTTGGGGTCTTTCTTCAAGTTGGGATTGGCCTCCAGTTTTGGATCAACATTGTCTTAACGCTGCTGGGGTACATTCCTGGTATCATCCACGCGCTTTACATCATACTGACTCGTGATTAAGCTGGGGGTGCTGAGTTTAAGTTAGCTGCAGCTATGCTTTGCGCAGCTTATCGACATTTAAGTAATAAAAAACCTGCTGATGAAAAAATTCCATCAGCAGGTTTTATTTTTGGCAAGTGGGGGAGCGCTTCTAGTATGAGGACTCTGGCATGCTAGCTACGCTGCTTGCCTCCCGCGCGCCAGTGGTTACTTATTGAGTTCACTTGCAGGTTGGACCTGCTCAGCGCTTGGTTTTGTGCGAGTGCGACCTTTCTTCTCATCAGCTCGCTCTTTCTTGTGTGGAGCCAATCCCCCTGGTTTGAGGAAGAACAGAATTATGAGAGTTATCGCTAAGATCATTGCGACTGCAGTGAGTATATATCCGTACATGGTAAGCTTTCTTTGAGTGTTGTGGATGTTATTCAGTTGCATGGGATCATGCGACCTAGTGCAAGAGGCACCGTTGTCTAATTAGAAAATGGCATGCCAATGCGGCGGGCGTATCCGTAAGTGATTGTTTATAAGTTTGATGTTCTATTGGCGACCTTTCCCGTATGAGACATTATTGCAAAATGCGTTATTAAACATGCTTTTAACGGGCTAATTGCATTCTTGATATTGATGCTTTTCTAACAGTGAGGTATATCCTGTTGGTATATCGTGCCTTGCGTTGTGGTATTATTTTTTGGCACGGAAAATGGGTTAGTGTGCGTTATGGATACAATAACAGCACCTACATCAACTGACCACGTGAACCACCAAATTGCAGATGATTTGGACCTAGCAGCGCATTCAGAGCATTGGCTAGCTCCGGAGCTCTTAAAAAAGTTAGCCTCACTTCAGGGCTGGAGCTTGGAGCAAGACGCCAACTCGTTGAATCTGGAGAAATACTATAGCTTTAAAGATGACGAAGCAGCTCAAGAGTTTGCCAACACGATTGGTGTATTCCTCAAAACAAATACGGTGCTCATTATGCTTCAAAAGTCAGAAGATCGCCCTTTGGTGGTCATCACCATGCGCGCCAAGGCTACAGCAGAATCTGCACTGATTCTGTGTGAGATTGCAGACGAGAGTGAACGCAAATATGAGATGGTCGCAAGTTGCACCGAAGATGCTGCTTAAATTTGTAGATTGAGCCGCTCTTCATTTGAGACGTTTTCAAATGCAGGGCGGCTATCAGCTTTTGCGTTATTGGCTCACCGCAGTTCCATGTTTCAGAAAATTGTAGATACCGTCAAGTCACGTGCCAATGCATCAGGCAGCCAGTTATCTTTTATGGGCTTGGCATCCTTCTTGGAGTCTACAGTGGTGCCCATTCCCTTGGAAGCGATTCTGATACCTTATTATCACAAACATCGCGAAAGCCTTTGGCGCACCGCAACTGTAGTGACCCTAGCCTGCCTGTTAGGGGCCAGTGCTTTTTATGCAGTCGGGGGGCTCGCTATGGATGGCTGGGGACGTTCTGTGATCGAAACCTTCTCTAGTTCTGAAGGCTTCGAATCTTTGAAGCAGGCTCTAAATGAACATGGCTTTTGGTTGATACTAGCCGCGGGCATCTCGCCGATACCTTTTCAAATTGCGATGTTGGGAGCGGGCGCTGTGGAATACCCCTTTCTTCCTTTCATTTTGGCCGCTGCACTGGCTCGTGGTATTCGCTATTTCGGCCTCGCCTTGTTGGTGCAAGTATATGGAGAGCGCGCATTGAACATGTGGGACGAAAATAAGCTGAAGGCTTCGGCTGTCGCCTTGGTTTTGCTAGCCAGCGTATACGGACTCGGGCGTTGGATTGAGTCAAGTTTGGTGGGCTAGTCGACGCTACTGATCATTTGGTTAGGCTTTTGTGGTCTTTCGCCCTCAAAAACTCTTAATTGCAACCGTTAACCTAAAACCAGAAATATTATGATAGATAAAAAAATACCCATCCTAGACATCGAATCGAAGCTTGAATTGATCGATCCCATTATTAAGGAATCCGGTGGTGTGCGGCTATCGGTTTTCCTCCCTATTTACAATCAGGGCGTCGAAATTCGCCAGAACGCGATCCGCTTAAAGGACTTAGTCGATGAGGCTCGTTCGGGCCTTCAGCACGCAGGCATGGAAGATAGTCAGGTGGATCGTTTCTTAGCACCGCTCATGGATTTGATCGAGCATCCAGAGCAATTGCGCCAAGCGTCACCGGGAGTGGCACTATTATTGGATGCCTGCTCTTTGCGCCGCATTCATTTGAACTATGAGGTTTCACCGATGTGCTGTGTGAGTGATCGTTTTGCTGTGAAGCCCCTGCTCCCAATCCTGCAATCAAATCCTGTCTATACAGTATTGTCTTTGAATCAGGGCGAGGTGCGGGTCTATCGTGGAATCGGCAGCGAGCTGCAAGCTGTCGAGGTGGAGGCGATGCCTCAGGCAATCGGAGACTTGACCGAGTTTGACGATCCAGAGAAGACTTTACAGAATCACTCTGCAACTCGCACTTCCCGTGCAAACACTACGGGGTCTACGCCTGTATCCGGTTTTCACGGACATGGTATGCCCGATACTTATAAAGAAGATCTCAAGAGGCGCTTTTTTCAACAAGTCGCACAAGCGATTGAATCCTTCTTAGTCGATAAGAAGGACCCTCTCATTATCTTTGGGGTCGCGGGTAACATCGGTCATTTCAAACAGGTGAATGCTTCGAGTCAGCGTATTTACATCTATGCAGATCGAGATACCAGTCATTGGGATGTCACCCGGCTTGGAAGTGAATCATTGGAGCTTCTGCAGCCTGAGTTAGAGCAGGCAACCACTGCTAAACTAAACCATATTGAGGAAGCTGTGGGGCATGGTGAGGAAATCGCAGGTATTGCAGAATGTGCGATCGCGGCCGCCATGGGGCGTGTGGAGAGTGCCGTTGTCGCCGAGGATGAAGCGGTCTATGGTAAATGTGATATTGATCGTATGCGCGTCGATTTTGACGAGCAGGGGCAGACGCTCTGCGCGCAGGATTTGTTGGACTTCATCGCCTCTGAGACATATCGCCACGGCGGTTCGGTGATCGCTCTGCCACAAGATCGTATTCCTGCAGGGCGACGCGCGGTCGCTGTTGCTCGTTTCTAACAGTATATGATGGATTAATTAATTACCGATAAGTTCATTCGAGCCGCTGCGCATGTATTGCGCAGCGGCTTTTTTATAGTTCGTGTGTTCGATCGGTATCTTTGCTGGATTGCTTATAATACGGGCGCTGCTAGACGCGAAGCGCGCACCCTTACTCGTTCCCAGAAGCCTTGTCCATCGAGATCACTTTGTTTAATTGCTGTCGCATTATTGAAGTCTTGCTGCAGCATTTCAGTGACCTGCCGATTGAATGCTCTATCACTCACGACTGCACTCAATTCGAAGTTGAGTCTAAATGAGCGATTATCGAAATTTGCCGATCCGATGATGCAATAATCATTATCAGACAGAATGATTTTTTGATGCATGAAGGGGCTGGTATATTGAAACATTTCTGCCCCGGCAGCTTCTAGCTCACGTATATAGCTCCATGCTGCGAATTGGGCTAATCGTGCGATGAGGGTGTCGGTCTCATCGGGGATCAGTATTTTGACTTCAACCCCTCTTAATGCAGCAGCTTGTAGAGCGCGCACGATCACGTCGTCGGGTACGAAGTAAGGACTCGCGATCCAAAGTCGCTCTTCAGCGTGGTGAATGACATCGAGTAAAAAGAGAGTATAGCGCTCGAAGCCATCGGTTGGGCTAGAGGGCAGGCTGGCCACCGCTACATCTTGCCCTTGTTCACTGTGCGATTTTGGCTGCCAGTTTAAATCTTCGAGCACTTCATCACGTGACCAGGCCCAATCCTGTAGAAAGCTCACTTGCAAGGTTTGTACGACCGGGCCATCAAAGCGAGCCATTGTATCTCGCCAGTTCATGTAGTCGGCCTTTACATTCATTCCTCCAATCCACGCCGAGTGTCCATCCACGACGATTAGTTTACGATGGTTTCTGAAATTGAGACGGAAGAGTTTGTTCCACTGAGGCACGACATTGAAACTGACTGACTGCACGCCCGCTTGATGCATGGGTGCTAAGTAGTCGTCACTCACTTTTGTGCCAATGTCGTCATAGATTACGTAGCAGGCAACACCGGCTTGGGAACGCTCGATGAGTCGCCTGGCCAACTCGGAGCCTACTTCATCATCTGCAATCGTGAAAAATTGAATCAGCACATAATCTTGAGCTTGTGAAATTCCTTCAAATATAGATTCAAAGGCTTTGGGGCCATCGGGAAGCAATTCTGCGGCATTGCCCCGAGTGGCTGGTAATGGGAGTAAAGTGTCTCTGAGCGCTGCGGAGCCTTTGAACGTCTCTGCAATTAAGTTTTGTTGCTCTAAGGTCTCATGCAGTCGTTGAATTGTCGGCTCGATCTGTGATGCGTAAATTTGCTTTTCCTCAATGTATTCCTCGAAGTCGACTTCTCCGAAAACCAAGTATGTCGGCACGGATATGAAAGGTACGGTGTTTAGCGCCAAGACCCAGGCAGTGGTGCCTTGTGGCGTACGGGCACTCATGAGCGCATTCAGCGACATAAAGAAACCAATAATATGGAAGCTAACGAGCGCACTCCAAAATAGAATGTATTTGCGAGATCTTTTCCGGGTGCGCACTATGTTACTTTTCTTTCTGGGACTTGGCATTGTGTCGTTGGGTTGAGTTTTTTCTGCCGCTTGCAGCGTGATGCCTGTGCGCTCGAAGGTGTGCACATTATACGGTAAGTGACCTGAGTTGTTGTGGCTGACTTGTCGTGCGCTTGCTAAGAAAAGGCCGGGTGCTCTACACCCGGCCTTCTTTATAAAATGTAATTCAGGTAAATGATTTACATTTCAACTTCGATTTCGTTGACGATTCGTAGATTAGTCGTTGCTGCGAAGGCTTTTTCGATTTGGTTTTTGAGTGCTTGGCTCTCAACTTCGCCTTCTAAGTAGACTGTGTTGTCTTCGATTTCTGCTTCGACCTCAGCGAGGTCATTGTCTTCGACACTGAGGCTGGATTTTACATCGTGCCACATTTTGCTGAGTTTGTTCTCATCATGATCCCACTGTTGCTGGTGGGCGGTGCCGCGCTTCATCGACTGGCGTTGATGGTCGATGTAGGCCTTAATCTCGCTTTCTGTGGTGTCCACTGTGAAGCGATTTTCGGCTTCATTGTGTGTGAGTTGATCGTAGGGCAAAGACACGTGACTCTCTCCTAAGCCCCATGTGCCACCGACTGAGAGATAAGCAGTGGTGAGTTTGCCGTCTTTAGCATTTACTTGAATGTCGCTAACATTCCCAATCTCGACGCCATACTTGTCGTATACTGGAGTGCCGGTGAGATCTTCGACGGTTACCTTAGTTTCGATCCGATCGTTTTGGATAAGTTTATAATTCTCACCAAGATCCGGAGATTTGGCGAAGCCAGTTGCGCTGATAGCAAGAATGGAAGCGTATGTGATTACTGTCTTTTTCATAGTAGTCTATTTCCTTCGTTTTGTGTTTAGGCCGCGAACCAGTGGGTGCGCGATCAATAGTCTTTAAACAGGCAGCATGCCAACATGCTTGAATTACCTGGATGCCTGCGCACGGTTTCGTCTCTTTGAGGATTTTGTATGCTGCATAACTTCCTGTTTTTCAGCTGTCTATGCAGTGATATTCTTCTCTCTTTTTTTGGGAGGATTTTTATTTAAAGAGATCTGGCACGAGAATGCAGGCCCTTTGTCTCATGCAAAACGCAGCTGTTTTGGGAAGTTCTATTGCAGCTTGCAAGTATGTGTGAGGCAGCTTTGATGCCATTTATCATACAGTGAGGTTTAGAGCCTGATTGGCACGGCGGCTGCAATAGATATCTCTTATGAAACATAGAGTCATCACTAACCGTTGTGATTGGAGGCGCCTGCAATTCCTTTTCAGTTCAGACGCAAACATGAATGCTAGAGCTTTTTCAGCTCTGCAGATTCATAATTGGATAGTGGGGGGAGCGTTACTATGATTCAGGCTTTTATAGTGGCGATCAGTCTGATGATTCTAGCGGTTGTTTTTCATTATTGGAGTTTAGGCCGGCTGTTACATTGCCTCCCGCAGCGTGGACAGCAGCGTAATCATTTTTTACGTTCCGTGCTGGTGCTCTTGCTCTTAGTGTGTGTGCACTTAACGGTAATTGTCGGGTTTGCCTGCGGCTTGAATTTTGTCTCTGTATTCTGCGATGCAGGTCAGCTCGCCGGCGATCTTGGTGCAGGATTTATGGACTTTTTCTATCATTCAGCCGTGACATACTCGACGCTCGGTATCAGCGAAGTGCCTACGGGAGCGCTTAAATTTGTGACTGCCTTAGAGGCTCTGACTGGAATTATCCTATTAACATGGTCAGCTACTTTTTTTTATAGCGTGATGGGGCGAGCACCAGAGCGCGAATAATCGTGGCGTTGCGGATTAATAGCGCCGCGTGGGGGCGACTCTAAGTGTCTCGTAGCGGCTGGGATCGATTTCCTGAATGAAGCGACTGGGGTTGAGACGCATGACTTGATTGCCTTGATTGTTGAGCATGGGGTAGCTCATATAGAGTTCTTCTTCCGCGCGAGTGACGGCCACGTAGAAGAGGCGACGCTCTTCTTCCAAATCGCCCGCATCAATGGTGCGTTTGAGTGGGAAGGTGCCATCGGCCAGCCCGATCACAAAAACCACGGGAAATTCAAGGCCTTTGGCTTGGTGGATCGTGGTCAATCGCAAGCAGTTCTGTTGTTCTTCCGGGCTGCGTTCATTACTTTCGGAGGCGAGTAATACTAGTTGAGCAAGCAATTCCTCCATCGTCTCAAAGCGGTTGGCGAAACTGACCAAGCTCTGCAAGTCATCGGCGCGGTCAGTCCAGTTGGGATAGATCTCACGGATGTAGCTGCTATACCAACCGTCGAGCGCGAGTTGAATGATTTCTTCCGGTGCGCGTTCAGTGAGGGCGGCAGATACTTCGCGAATCGTCTCGGCGAGTGAGGGCCATTCTTCCTTGGCGTCGGCGGGCACTTTTTTGAGCACTTCAGGCGAGACCAGTACATCGCAAAAGTTCTTTTCTAGTTTGGCTGCGCGCTCGCGAGTGAATTTATGGATACGCTCCGCGGTCTTGGGGCCGACCTTGGGCAGTAGGCAGGTGAAGCGAGCAAAGGCGGATACGTCGGCCGGGTTGGAGGCGAAGCGCAGCTGCGCAGTGAAGTCTTTGATGTGGGCTTGTTCGAAGAAGCGCACGCCACTTGTGATCTGGTAATCGATATTGAGACGTGTGAGCTCCATTTGCAGGTCCATTGCCTGAAAGTGGGCGCGGTAAAGGATGGCGATATCGGAGAGGTTGCGTCCCTCGTCGACCAGCCCCTCAATGCGTTCGATAATAAATTTAGCCTGACCGCGTGTGTCCATGACGGGCACAAAGTAGGGGCGTTCGCGTGAGGGTTTGATGGCGCGCAGCTCTTTGGAGAATCCAAGGCCGCTCGGTTGTGATGCCAGTACGGCATTGGCAAAGCCCAAGATCTCGGGCGAGCTGCGGTAGTTGGTTTCGATTTTGTGGATTTCGGCACCGGGGTGGCGCTCTTCGAATTGCATGATGTTATCGAAGTCGGCGCCGCGCCAGGTGTAGATGCACTGTGCGTCGTCGCCGACGGCCATCACTTGGTGATGGCCAGCGAGTTGATCCACGATGTCAGACTGCAGGCGATTGGTGTCTTGGAATTCGTCGACCAGGATGTGTTTAAAGCGCGCTTGATACTGTTCGCGAATCTCGGTTTGCTCGCGCAGTAGTTTGAGGAAGTATTCCAAGAGGTCATCGTAATCGACCACTTGTTGATCCAGTTTGGCCTGCTTATAGGCCTTGTAGAATTTATCGACCTTGTCGGCCATGCCGTCGAGGAAGGGGTAGCGCTCATCAGCCTCTTCGCGTGGTTCGCGGCAGGTGTTGCGCGCGTAACTGATCATGTCCGCGACCACTTTGGGCTTGGGGTTGTTCTTGGTTTTGATGAACTTGGAATCCAGTGTCTGAATGACGTTTTTAAGGATCGCTTCCGCTTCGCCTTGATCGAGTATCGTATAGTTACGCTGGAGGCCGACCAGATCGCCGTGTACGCGCAGGATGCGTTGTGCGATGCTGTGGAAGGTGCCGCCCCAGAGCTGGCGACCATTGATGCCCGTGAGCTCTTCCACCCGTTCCAGCATTTCGCGTGAGGCTTTGTTGGTAAATGTGAGCAGTAGGATTTCGTAGGGTTGCACGCCTTGGTGCAGCAAGTAAGCCACTCGATAGGTGAGGGTGCGGGTCTTTCCTGAGCCTGCGCCAGCGAGCACCAAGGCCGGGCCTGGCTCAGAGGTAACGGCGGCATATTGTTCGTCGTTTAGTTCAGCTTTGAAATCGATGGGAGGGAGTGGTGCTTGCATGGAAAGTGTGAAGTGTGAGCGGCAAGTGTGAAGTGGGGCCCGCCCAGCGCAAATGGAAAATAATGTACAGAAAATGAGCCCGTCGGCAATGGCCGACGGGCTCATTTAGGTGCACAAGTTGCAGTTGCTTATTGAGTCGCTTCTTTATTGATTCCAGATGAGAAAATGCCTCCTTTGGCGATTTTTTGCAACTTGCTGTCGGCTTCCTTTTCTTCTGCTAGAGTTTGCCCCAGCAATTCCGCTATGCGACTTTCACCGATGCAAGTTGCGAAGGTGGCTGCAGAACCATAGCTTGCGATTTCATAATGCTCGATGCGCTGAGCTGCCGCGATGAGCGCGGCATCGCCCACATCCGGATCCGATAGCTTGGGGATGAGTTCTTCACCTTCGCGAATGAGTCCTTTGGTGGCTTCACAGGTTTCACCATCAGGTGAAATTCCTAGAATGTTACTTATTTCAACTAAGCGATCGACCTGATTTCTGGTTTCGCTCAGATGCGATTGGAATGCTTGTTTTAAATCATTGTTGTGTGCGGCGGCTTCCATCTTAGGCAGCGCGGCGGTGATCCGATTTTCGGCGTCATAGAGATCGCGGATTTGTTCCACGAGTAGGTCTTTCATGGTCGTTATCATCGTTTTTCTTTCTGTTTGTTTGGGTTGTATTTTCGGGTTGGCAGCTCGCCAACCGGGCAGAATGTAGGGAATGCAACGTGAGTCGCAGCTGCGCTAGATTTGTTGGCGGCCCCCGGTTACGGGATAAATTTCCCCTGTGATATAACTGGCCTGCGGCGACGCTAGAAATACATAGGCGTGCGCTAGCTCTGAAGGCTGCGCGGGTCTTCCAAGCAGGGTGTTCGAGCCAAAGTTTTCTATTTTATCCTCCGGCATGGTATTTGGAATGAGAGGTGTCCATACCGGGCCAGGTGCCACGGCGTTGACACGTATCCCTTTATGGATTGCAAATGATGCGAACGATTTTGTCATACTCGCGATTGCCGCCTTAGTCGCTGCGTAAGGGAGCAAATAGGCTGAGGGATCAAAGCTTTGTATGGATGCTGTGTTAATAATACAGCCACTTTCCTGAATTATATCTAAGGCATATTTGCACAGATAGAATGTTCCGAATGCATTGATTTTAAAGGTATTCTCGAATTCTTCTATATCGATTGCATCAGCAGTTTGATAGGTTGTTTGCGTCGCTGCGTTGTTGACTAGAATGTCCAGTCTTCCGAATTCACTGTTTACTTGTTGTAGCAGTTGCTTGCAGTGTTCGGCTTTACTTTGGTCGAGTTGATAGGCGCAGGTTCGCACGCCAGCCTCTTGTTGCAAGAGTTGTTGCGTGCTCTCTGCATCGCTTTGGTTTTTGTGGTATGTGAATGCGACATCAGCTCCTTCGCGTGCATAGGCAAGTGCGATGGCTCTGCCGATTCCACTGTCACCTCCTATGACTAGTGCGACGCAGCCTGATAATTGCTGGTGGCCTTTATAGCTTTGTTCTCCATGATCTGCTGGAGGATTTAGTTCGTCGCTTGCGTCGCCTGCTCCAGCAGCTGATTTACCATCAAAAGGCGGACGTGCTCCGATATACAGCGGGTTGGGGCGATTTGGTTTTTGGTTTAACTTCATAGTGGCTGACTCTTTGAGGTTATATAATCACGCGGCGTGGCGTGAGCGGACCGCACAGAATGTGCACGGGCTATGCCAAGCGCATGAGTTAAATGCAGAGGTGCTTCGTAACTGCTTTATGTCCAGTTGTATGGGCTTTTACTGCTTTTAGTGCGGCATGCAGCAGCCACATTCGATTTGCAATTGGCAATGTTTGAAGGCTAATGATCGCTTCATTTTGCAATACTGGCTGGGTGTGGCTCCACATTTATTGGCATTCAAATTTAAGGGATCGGTTCCGAAGTAAAAGCCTCCGCTTTGTTGGTTGCGGTTTCGGGCATCTTGGTTTTTCTCGCTCGAATGCAGATTATTCCCTCCAGTATGTTGCCCGAGCGTGATGAGGGTGCACTGCGTCAATTTTTACAGGGCTGCCGTGAGGCGGCTCGCGCCAAGGGGCATTTTCAGATCGCGAGTATCTCTTTGGCAGTGAAGCACATTGCGCCGCTGGCGGTCTTGCAGTCTATCTATGAGCCCGACGAATTACACTGCTACATCGAGCGCGCCAGCGACGATGAGGCGGTGGCCGCAGCGGAGGCAGTGGTGCAAGCGCGCTTTGATGGTTCTGATCGATTTGCCTCGGTGAAGGCCTTTGCCCAGGAGATATTGGAGCATACGATTGCGGTGGGCGATTTGAGTGAGGCGTTTACCGGGCCGCATTTTTTTACTGCTTTCAGCTTCGATGATACGGTCAGCGAGGGGGCTGCATTTCCGGCGGCGACGGTGTTTTTGCCACGCTGGCAAGTCTCTCGCTCGAATGGAAAGTATGGCGCAGTGGCGAATTTGAAGGTCGAGGCGGATACCGATATTGATAGCTTGGTGATGCGAGTCTGGGGCGCCTATCGCAAGTTTGGGGCCTTTGATTATTTGCCAGAGGCGGCTTTGGAGGATGTGGCCGCGTCACCCAAGGTTGAGTCGCGGCGAGAGCTGGCGCCCGGCGTCTATCCTGCGGCTGTGTGTCGTGCGCTCGAAGCGATCGAGGCGGGTGCCTATGAGAAAATCGTGTTGGCGCGCGGTATCGAGCTGGAAGCGGATCGTCCTTGGCAACCTCTGGACACTTTAAATCGTTTACGAGAGCGCTTCGCGGGCTGTTTCACCTTTTCGTTTGCGGGTGGAGAGGCGCGCAGCTTTATCGGCGCTACGCCAGAGCGTTTATTACAGATTCGCAATGGACATTTGTTGACGGAGGCGATTGCAGGTTCGGCGCCGCGTGGGCAGACAGCGGGTGAAGATGCAAAATATGCGCGAGCACTGCTGGAGAGTGAGAAGGATTTGCATGAGCATGTTTGTGTGCGCGATTCCATTCTACGGCGTTTAGAGCGTGTGGGGGTTCAAGGGCATGCGGAGCCGCATCCGCAGCTACTTTTATTGGCGAATGTGCAGCACTTGCGTACTCGCATACAGGCGGAGGTGGGCGAGTCGGTGCATTTGCTGGATATGTTACCGGAGATGCATCCCACACCCGCGGTGGGTGGTTCGCCGCGTGAGCAGGCAGTGCCGTGTATTGCTGAGTTGGAGCAGATGGAGCGTGGGCTCTATGCGGGCGTGGTCGGCTGGTTCAATCACCTCAATGAGGGGGAAATGATCGTCGGTATCCGCTCGGCTCTCATCGAAGGGAAGCTTGCACGCCTTTATGCGGGTGCAGGTATCGTGAAGGGGTCCGATCCGGACAAGGAAATGCGTGAGACAGAAATGAAGTTGCGCGCTTTACTGGATGTGTTGGCGAATTCGTAGTCTTGTTGTGGGCGTATCGCCTGTATAACCGTTTGGTTCAGTCTGTTTAGGCAGTAAACAATGCGTGAGTTGCCTAGCGCCTATAAGGCTTGCTGTGTGGCAATAAGCTTTGCAATGTGTGCGCTGCGCATGAATTCTCAGTTGAAGCAGTTAAAGGCTAATCGTAAGGCAGGATATCTGAACCTGTTCGGCCGGCGTATGGGGCTGGGAATTTACACGCTACTGGTATTGGCATTAATCAGTGCTTTGGGGTTTCCTCAGGGAGGTTCTGTTGGGGGCTTATTACTCTTTCCGCTCGTGCTTGGTTTGGCTGTTGTGGCTGGTTTATTATTTCAATTAGTAGGTGCTATTACATCTTTGGTCTTACTTCTTTTGATTGGGGGCATTGCTTTTTTCATGGAGTTAGGCGTGTTTGCGTCGCTCTCGAAGTTTGATGGCATTTTTTTTATGGTGGGTTTTAGCTCATTGCTGGCTGCATTTGCATGTGTCGCCGCATTTGCCGTGGGAGTACGACAGCGCACGGTTGATCATTCGGCACAGCGACAAAATTTACTTTATAAGATATTTGATGCTCTGCCGATTGGCATTTGGGTGCGCGCTCGAGATGGACGTAGTTTGTTTGTGAACGAACGGTGGGCGGAATTCTCACCTTTGAGTGCCCAAGAAATCTTTAGCTCAGGTAGCACTGAACCACCAGTGGATCTGGGGGATGAATGGAATCAGTTAGTTTCTGAGGTCTTGGATGCAGAGGATTCGGCTGTGCGTTATCAGTCCATTGAGTTGACGGACGCGCGTGGAAAGGAGCTGAGTATGACTTTGCTCACTTTGCGTATGTTGGTGGATCAAGAGGATGACTTTGGCACGCTATCACTATTAATCGATGAAACTGCCTTGCGCTTGTATGAGAAGAAGATGCAGCAGAGTGAACAAAATCTTCATCTCGCTCTGAATAATGCACGGATGGGGTTCTGGGATGAGAATTTGAAAACAAAGCAGGTTAACTGTGATGAGAACTGGTATCACCTGCTCGGGGTCGAACATGTCGCCGGAGATTCACCGCTTGAAATTTGGGAGAAGCGCTTACATCCAGATGATCGCTCTCGTGTGTGCGAGTTGTATCAAGATTTCTACAAGAAAGGTGACGGCTCCTTACGTGTAGATTATCGGATTCGCAATGCACAGCAGCAGTATGTGTGGATGCAGGATAGTGTACGTATCACCGAATTTGAGGTGGATGGCTCTCCACGTCGGGTAATGGGCACGATGCAGGATATCACCGATCAAAAGCAAGCAGAGCTTGAGCTCCAGCAAGCGAAGGAGCGCGCTGAGTTGGGGAATCGCATTAAGAGTCAATTTATTGCTACGATTTCGCATGAGATTCGAACTCCTCTAAATGCTATCATCGGCTTATCTAGTTTGATAACGGAAAGCGAGCTAGAGGAGGAATCACTAGATCTGGCTCAGACGATACATTCCAGTGGGAGAGGGCTGTTATTGTTGGTAAATGATATTCTAGATTTTTCCAAAATCGAAGCGGGGCGACTGGAATTGGAGGTGCAGGAGTTTCCTTTGCTGCTTTGTTTTGAAGATTGCGTGAAATTGTTTAAAGCGCGTGCTGCTGAGAAGAATGTCGAAATTTCGCTGCAGCTCTCGGAGCAGTTGTCTGAGTTCGCGGCGGGGGACATGGAGCGTTTACGACAGGTGGTGCAAAACTTATTGTCGAATGCTCTTAAGTTCACAGATGAGGGAGAAGTCCATGTCACGGTTCGCTCAGTTAGACTGGAAGACATTGATGCCGCGCACCGTCCCGATCCGTTGGAGCCGATTGGTTATTTGGATCACCCAGAGCATGGTTACCTTGAAGTTCGAGTCCAGGATACTGGAATCGGTATCCCTGAAGACAGACAGCATGTTTTGTTTGAAGCATTTAGCCAAGTGGATGCATCGACCACTCGTAAATACGGCGGCACTGGCTTAGGCTTAGTGATCTGCAAGCGACTGGTTAATGCAATGGGTGGGTGTATCTGGGTTGAGAGCGAAGCTGGAGCCGGGGCCACTTTTGCCTTTGTTGTGCGCACGGAGTTTATCGCCGATCATCTTCCACTTGAGGGGGTGACCCGATCGCCCTTCGAACCTGTGGAGCGTATTGCCGGGATGCACCCTTGTGATATCCTAGTGGTCGGCCCAGAAGAGGCTACACGGGCGATCACTGCATCTTGCCGTCAATTAGGCTATACGCCACATGCCGCTGAAGATTATGATTTGAGTGGTCATTCGTATCGCCGTAGACATTACAACATCATGTTCATCTGGATGGAAGATGAACTGGAAGCGCTGGAGCTTGCTAGGAAAGTATCTGCTGCTCCTAATAGTATAAAGCCGGATTTCATTATCGGCTGTGGACCTGTGGAGCAAAAGATTTCCAAAGATCGCTGCCGCCTCAGCGGCATGCACGATGTGGTGCAGTGCAAACTGAGGCCGCAGGTGATCAGTGATGTTATTCTGAGCGCGCTGGGTGTGCGCGATTGAAGGCGCTGACTAAGGCGTGAAGCCCGGCCAACTCGATGTTTGCATTGATACCACAGCCGAAGCTGATGGAGCCATCGTCATTTTTGATCTGTATGTAGGCGGCCGCCTTGGTCTTGGAGCCCCCACCAATCGAGTGCTGGCGATAGTCGATGAGTTTGAAGTCTTTGCGCCCCTTCAAGTGGAGTGCATTCACGAATGCGCTAATCGGTCCGTTGCCGGTGCCCGTGACTAACATTTTTTCGCCATCGATGCAGATGTCGGCTTCGACTTTGACCTCGCCCGTTTTGGTGAAGTCTTCGCGTTCGATGGAGAGTAATTCCAAGGGGGTGCTCAGATTCACATACTGCTGCATAAAGACCTCGTGCACTTCTTGTGGCGCGAGTTCGCGGCTGCCTTGGTCAGCTTGATTGTTGATGGTCAAGCCCACGTCGGGGTGCATTGCTTTGGGCAATTCGAGTCCAAAGTCGCGCTCCAAAATGTAGGCGACACCTCCTTTACCGCTTTGGCTATTGATGCGAATGATCGCTTCGTAATCGCGTCCGATGTCTGCGGGGTCGATCGCCAAGTAGGGCACCTCCCAGCGAATGCCGTCCGTATCTGTGGTGGCGCGCAAGTCCATGCCCTTCTTGATCGCATCTTGGTGCGAGCCAGAAAATGCGGTAAAGACTAAGTCACCTGCGTAAGGATGGCGGTCGTGTACGGTCATGCGAGTGATGCGTTCATAGACCGAGCGAATGTGCTCCAATTGAGAGAAGTCGAGCAATGGATCGACACCTTGTGTGTAGAGGTTTAAGGCCACCGTTACGATATCCAAGTTGCCCGTGCGCTCGCCGTTGCCGAAGAGGGTGCCTTCGACCCGATCAGCTCCAGCCAATAAGCCGAGCTCCGTCGCAGCGACGCCGGTACCACGATCGTTATGGGTGTGTAAGCTGATTATCGCCTTATTGCGCTCCTTCAAGTGCCGACAGAACCATTCAATTTGGTCCGCATGCACGTTGGGTGTCGCCACTTCGACTGTGGCGGGCAAATTAAGAATGATCTTATCGTCCTCCGTTGGTTGCCATTCCGCCATGACGGCTTCGCAGACTTCTAAAGCGTAGTCGACCTCGGTGTCAGAGAAGCTCTCGGGGGAATACTGAAAGCGGATCTGTGTGCCTGGAATCGTTTCGACCAAGCTCTTTACCAAGCGAGTACCTTCAATCGCAATCGCTTTAATCTCTTCCTTTGATTTATTAAAGGTTACGCGGCGCTGCACGGGCGAAGTTGAATTATACAAATGGACGATTGCCTTGGAGACGCCCTGCAAGCTTTCGAAAGTGCGGCGGATTAAGTGCTCACGCGCTTGAACCAACACCTGCAAAGTTACATCTTCGGGGATGCGCTTTTCCTCTACCAAGCGGCGGATAAAGTTAAACTCCGTATCGCTCGCAGACGGGAAGCCCACTTCGATCTCTTTAAAGCCGATTGCCACCAAGAGCTCAAACATCTCGAGTTTCTCGTCCACATTCATTGGTGTGGCGAGTGCTTGATTGCCGTCGCGCAGGTCCACACTGGCCCATCTGGGGGCGTGCGTAATTGTTTTACTCGGCCATTGACGGTCCGGTAAATCAATTTGTTGAAAGGGAGTATATTTTGTGATCTTGCCAGTTTGCATGAGGCTCCTTGCTAAATAAATACGAAATAGAATGCAGTTTTAAAGAAAACGGAAGCGTTTATGTCGAACGCTTACCAGAGTGGAACGCGAAGTTCCTAAGAATTTAAAATACGGGCTTTCTGCCCGCAGACGAGTCAATCTAATCCCCTAGGGGAGTAGTGGGAGTAGAATTAGAAGTGCTCCCATGAGGAGACTATTTCTGTGGGTCGTCATTTGCATTCGATTCACATCGTCTATCGCTAGCCTGAGGCTGTCAAGAGTGGGCTGTATTTTTAGCAATTACGCGATCTCATACAAGTTTTGCGAAGGCAGGTCACTTCAGCGGAGGCGCTTGCCCCCGCTGAAGATCCCTGCCTTCGCGGGCCTGTTATGAGCCCTTATTCCCGTCCGAATAGGACGGCTTGCATGTGTTGGCCGATCTTTGGATTTTCATAGATCGCTTGAATCATCGTGGTATAAGTATGGGTAAATGTTTTGTTGTACACTAGATCGCCGAAGACCGGTTCGACCTTTAAAAAGGCGAGTGGGTCGCGCGCGGTGGCGGCGGCAGCTTGGTGTAGCTCGGCCTTCATTGCATCGACGATGTCGAGTTGCTCTCCGTGTTGGTTGACGCCCTTGTCACTGTAGTAGCACCATGCAGCGATGACTAGGGTGGCGTATTCGATACTGCCACCGTTCGCGAGGTTTTCGCGGATGGTGGCAATCAGGAACTTGGGCAACTTGGAGGAGCTTTCGAGACAGATGCGAGCGAGATTATCCTTAATGTTGGGGTTGCCGAAGCGTTCGATCAGGCAGTCTTTGTAATCGTCGAGCTCAATGCCTTCGACAGGCTCGAGCACGGGCGTGACTTCGAAGTCCATAAAGCGGCGCAGATAGGTAGCAAAGAGTGTCTCCGCGACGCATACATCGATGGTCGGGTGGCCGTGAAGTGAGCCTAGTAAGCCGAGTACTGAGTGCCCTGCGTTGAGTAGGCGGATCTTCATGGTCTCGTAAGGGGTCACGTCGGGCACGAATTGCGCGCCCACGCTTTCCCAAGAGGGACGACCATTGCTGAAGCTATCTTCGATTACCCACTGGATGAAGGGCTCGCAGGTGACGGGCCATTCGTCTTTTAGCTCAAGTTCGCTTTCTAGGTATCGGATGTCGTCTGCCGTGGTGACAGGAGTGATGCGGTCGACCATGGCGTTAGGGAATTTTACTTCAGTGGCGATCCATTCGGCTAAGTCGGCATCTTGTTCCTGTGCAAATGCGAGCATCACCTTGCGGGCCATGTTACCATTGTGCTGGATATTGTCGCAGGACTGAATTGTGAATGCGGGCAGGCCAGCCGCGCGACGTTGTTTCAGCGCAGCAGTTAAGAAGCCGAAGACGGTTTGTGGGTGCCCTGGGTTGGCGATGTCGTGCTTGACGGCGGGATTCATGCAGTCGAACTCCCCCGTGGCAGCGTTGAAATTATAGCCGCCCTCGGTGATGGTGAGCGATACGATTTTTGTATCGGCATGTGCCATGCGATCGATGACTGCGCTAGGGTCGTCGCAGCCTAGCAGAAAGTCGACAATGGAGCCGATCACGCGATTTTCGATGCGTCCGTCGGGGTGTTTTACGATCAGGGTGTATAAGTAATCTTGTTTCTCGAGGATGTCACCGATCTTGCGGTCCGCGTCGCGTAGGCCGACGCCGCAGATGCCCCAGTCGGAGGCGTCGCTTTCGTTCATTAAACGATCCGTATAATAGGCTTGGTGCGAGCGGTGGAATCCCCCCACGCCGATATGGACGATGCCGGCTTTTACCCGGCTGCGATCATACTGTGGGCAGGCCAACTTTTCGGCGAATAGAGGCAAGTTCTTTTGATTGAGTGCGATGGCTTCTTTCATGGGATATGTGGGTTGAGGTTCTATTTAAGTAGAGCTTTTTTGCGGCGAAGTGCCCAATAGGCGGCGCCGAAGTAAATAAGGGTGCAGATAAATGCGAAGCGGTAGAAGAGCTCTCGATTGCTGTCGTAGGCTGCGATGTCGGGGCTGCGAAACATTGTCGAGAGCGCTAGTAGTAGTGTGATTGCGAGGCTGCTACGGGAGCAGAAATGCAGTACTTTAGTGAAAGTTGATCGATCTGCAACTGGTTCAGGCTCATCTTGCGCTTGTTTGGCTTGATACTCTTTGATGGCTTCGTTGCGGGCCTTCTCGGCAGCGACTTCTTCAGGATATTGTTCGGCGGCTCCGTGCTTTTTAGCCAAGACCGTATATACGATCGCGGTGAAGAACCAAGTGGGGATAAAGAGGTAATAGAAAGACATGACGTCTAGGGCATTTAGACCAAATCCAAAGATGAGTCCCACGATCCAAGATGTGACAGCTGGTGTGCTATGTGTCAATTTACGATAGCTCACCCAATACCGTGTGAAGCCGATACGTGGGAAGATGACGTGCTCGGTAAATACGATTGCCCCGACTGGGACCACCAATAAGCCGGCATATGTCAGCAGCGGCAACATTTTGGTGAATACGAAGGGGAAGCAGGCGATGATCACGGTCACGATGCCGACCGCCAGTGTGGTCTTCTTACGAGAGTGCTGGTTAAAGATTGCTTGGGCCGCGAGCCCAGCGCGATAAAGGTTGGCGTTGGCAGTGGTCCAACCGGCAACAATTACGATCACAAAGCCAGATAGGCCGAGCGCGTGGAAGGCGACATCGCCGGGGTCTAAGGACGCGATCGAGGCTTTGACCATAACGGCGGTACCTGCGCCCATGATCCCTGCAGAAATCCATGCGATGTAGTGTCCGAACAGCATTCCGGAGCTGGTGCAGAGACCGTAAATGCTCTTCTTGGCATAGCGCATCAGCGCCATGTCAATCAAGCCAACGTGGGTGATGGTGTTGGCGGCCCATGCAAAGCCGATCACTTCCAGCAGGCCGATGCCAGGCTCTCCGAATACATTAATACCGGTCCAAATCGACTGATCACCGATTGTGATAAAATCGCTCCAGCTCTGCAGCATCGTGTAACCGAACACCGACTCCGTTAGGCTGGGCATCATGACCAATGCACCGCTGGCAAACATGATGAAAAGCCATGGGCCGCATAGACCCGAAAATTCCGAGACCGCATTGAAGCCATACATGGCCACGAAGACGACGATAATGCCCACCGCGAGCACGATCGCCACGAAGGCCGCGCTGTTGGGATACCAATTTAATTGGGCGGGTATGTTAAATAAGAATCTTACCGCCGTCGAGGAAACCGTTATCATAGCCGCGGATATGACGGTAAATATGATGACGTTGGCCCAGTTATACAGCTTTGTCATCGAGTCACCCGCGATTTTGTGTAAGTAGGTGTAGAGGCTCAGGCGCGTCTGAACCGCAATCGGCGTAGTGATCAGCGTCCAACTAAGGATGGCCAATATGTTGCCGATCAGCAGGCCAATCAGGATGTCCATGGTTTTGGCACCTAATGCCACAAATGTGGCACCAATCACAAATTCAGTCGCTGCTACGTGCTCGCCGGCGTAAAGACCGAGGAAGTGCTTCCAGCCGTGTAGTTTGTTGTCCGGGATCGGGAGTTGTTCCGCGCTGACGTTGTCGAGCGCGTGGGTTGAATTGTTATCACTCATCGGGGTATGTTTAGCTTACTGATTTAGTTTAAATTGACTGGGTAATTCGGGAGTGGCGCCAACCTGAGAGCAGACGAAGGAGGCGACTTTATTGGCGAAAATGTTGACCTGATCGAGCGGCATGCCGTCCAGCAGGCTCATGCAGATCGCAGCGGTAAAGGAATCGCCCGCGCCGACGGAGTCGACCATGTCGGTGGGCTGGCAGGGAGCGTCATCCATCGCGTCGGCGCTAACGAGTAAACTGCCATGTTCTCCACGCGTGTAGATCAGTAAGCGCAGCTCGAATTGCGCTTGCAGCTGTTGTAGTTGTTCGCTGGTGCTGCCTTTGAGCGCAAAATACTTGGCCAATACCGGTAGCTCCTCGTCACTCAGTTTGAGGATGTTGGCGGCTTGTAGGGAGCCTTCGAGCAATTCTTTGGAGTGGAAGGATTGGCGCAGGTTGACATCAAAAATCTTGAGTGAGTGGGGCGGCATCGCGCGCAAGAAACTTTGAATCGTCTGGCGGCTTTGCTCGGAGCGTTGTGAGAGCGAGCCGAAACATACGGCGTCCAGCTGAGAAGCTAACTGCTGGAGTTCTGTGGTCAACTCCAGGTGATCCCATGCGGAATTTAGCACAATTTCATAGCTGGGCTTGCCGACGGGGTCGAAGGTGACCTTGGCTTGCCCGGTGGGATAGTCCGCTGTGGTGGATAAGTAGTTTGTGTGGACGCCTGCCGCTTGAAGTTCATCCAGCATGCGACGGCCGAAATCGTCGTCGCCGATGCAGCTTACGGGGTAGGCCTTGGCGCCAATCTGACTGCAATGCCAGGCGAAATTTGCAGGCGCGCCTCCTATGCGAGCGCGATGAGGGAAGACGTCCCAGAGTACCTCTCCTATGCCAGCTACGGTGAAAATCTTATTCATGGGTATAATTATTTTATTGGGGGGGTGCAGATGCGGCCTCAGTGCCGTCGATTCAGTAAGCTTGTAGAATTGTGTACTTTTGTAAAATATTTTAATAGCATTTGACCTTCTTTGTTATTACATTTCACTTACATTTAAATTATGAGTGTAGAAAAGCCCAAGTATTTACAAGTGTATGACGCGATTAAGTATCAGATACGCAGCCAGGCCTATCGGGTCGGGGAGCTCTTGCCAGCTGAGGCGGAGCTTTGTGAGCAGTTTAATTCCTCGCGTCCGACGATTGCGAAAGCGCTCAATTTATTAAGTCAGGAGGGCGTAGTGCATCGTAAGGCAGGCTTTGGCACGCAGGTGCTGCCGCCTCAGGTGGAAGCGTTGAAGATTGGTTTATTGATTCCACAGCTTGCGCAGACGGAGATTTTTGAGCCCATCTGTGCCAGTATCACAGAGTGTGCGCATGAGGCTGGGCTGCATGTGATACGTCCACCAGAGCTCGGGCGCTCGGCAGATTTCCGTAAGATGGCGGAGTCCTTAGCTGCGCAGTTTATTAGTATGAAGGTGAACGGTGTCTTTTTTACGCCGATCGAGTATATCCCGAATCACGAAGAATTTAATTTGGCGATTTTAGAGCGCTTGAGTCAGGCAGGCATCTCGGTGGTGTTATTGGACCGCGATATCTACCCTTGGCCGCGTCAGACGCCCTATGATTTAATTGGGATTGATAATATCGAGGCCGGCTTTGTGGTGGCCGGGCATATGATCTCGAATGGATGTCGTCGCATCGCCTTCGTTTCGGAGCCTAATCCGGCCATGACCATTCAGTTGCGGCAGATCGGCGTGCGTGAAGCCCTGATACAAAATGGTTTTAGCACGCGAGATTTACGCACTGTCAATTTTGAGTCCGAGCATCCGGAGGCGGTGGTGGAAACGCTGCGGCGGGAGCAAGTGACGGGAGTGGTTTGTGCCAACGATGTCACTGCAGCGCGGCTTTTGCGCATTATGGTGGATGGTGGAGTTCGCATTCCTGAGGAGATGCAAGTTTGCGGCTTTGATGATGTAAAATATGCCTCATTATTGGCGGTGCCATTGACGAGTTATCAGCAGCCCTGTCTGGATATTGGTAAAATAGCTGTGAATACGATGATCGCACGCATACAGCACCCAGAAGGCCCGACTCATCGCACTACGCTCAAGGGGCGGCTAGTTATGCGTGATTCAGCGCCTGCACGTCGTTCATAGTGGGAGGGATTCTCGCGTGCTGGGAGGGCTTTTCTGCGCTTGGGAAAACGAAGCGCAGACTTGAGTCTTGTTTGTCTGGGCATTAGCCTTCATTTTACTCTGAGTGACAGACATGACTACCAACTTAAAGGGCCGGACCATTTTACTCGGCATCACAGGCTCGATCGCAGCCTTTAAGGCGGCCGACATCACCAGTCGGTTAACGGAAGCGGGTGCGGACGTGTTTCCCATTTTGACTGCGGGGGCGAGTAATTTTATACAGCCACTCACATTGCAGACGCTTTCGCGCAATCCAGTCGCAGAAGATCTATGGAACGAAGGTGCTAGTTGGCAGCCTGGGCATATCGACCTTGCGGATCGCGCCGACCTCTTACTGGTCGCTCCAGCGACCGCCCATTGCATCGCCCAGTTTGCACATGGACTCGCTCCTGACTTGTTGACTTCAATTCATTTGGCTACGCCAGCGCCCGTGATGATCGCGCCTGCGATGAATGGCAAGATGCTCGCGCATCCAGCGACTCAGTCGAATATTAATATTTTGCGAGAGCGAGGTTGCCACTTTATCGAACCTCAGAGTGGCATGCTTGCTTGTGGCTACGAAGGACAGGGTAAATTAGCCTCGGTCGAGGCGATTGTGGATGCAGTCATGGCTTTTTTTGATCGAGCTTAGAGTTGTTGAATGGAGAACGAAGAGAGCCCCCCCGATAGCATCGCTGCTGCTCAAAAGAAGGAGCAGTTAAAAAATCGCGTGCTTAAAACGGGCGAGAGTTTCGGTAATTATCGGGTGGTGAAGTGCATGTGTGCGGGCTTGCTGGCGCATTACTATCATATGCAGCACATTCGTGACTTGCACGATGTGACAGTGGGCATTTTTCACTATCGCACTGAAGGTAATGATCGCTTTTTTAAGCGTCTAGAACTGTTGAAGAAGACGGTTTCCACCTTCGACCATGAGGCGATTCCGAAGATACGTGACTGTAATAAGATCGACGGGCGTATTTGCCTTTTTCTGGATCCTGTTAAGGGGCAAACACTGAGCCAATATTTTGAAACTCATGGAGAGCCTGGTAAAGAGGGCATCGGGGTCAAAGCATCGGTCGTGATGATTGCGCAATTGCTCGGGGTTTTAGGCTATGCACATTCGCAAGGCGTCGATCATCGCGATCTGGATTCGGATTTAATTTATGTTCAAGAAGATGGTAGTATCCGGATTTTAGGTCTCGGAGTGAAGGCTGCCCTAGGTGTGGATTTATTTGAATCTATTGTCTCTGCATCGGTCTCGCCGCTCGTTTCGAGTAAAACGCTCGGGCGTCTGAATTCATTTGATGTGATGAGTCCCGAGTACCGTTCGGGCGTGGTGGAAGATGCTCGTGTCGATGTCTATGGGGTTGGCTTTATTGGTTACTGGTTGTTGACCGGGCGTAAGGCCGTCCTGTCAAAATACGAGCCGCCGACTAAGCTGGTAGATGATATTTCGCCCAATTGGAACGAGTATTTTGATAAGTCGCTTGAGCGCACTCAGGATAAGCGTTATCAATCCTGTAAAGTTGCGTTGCTTGGGCTCAAGAGCACCGAGGTGGAGCCGCAGTCGGAAGGGGCTGGCTTTGTGCAGCGGCAAATCGACCGGATTCCGGTGCCGAAGAAAATTGTCGAGCGAGGTGAGTTGGCAACACGCATTTACCGGCTCTTTATTATCGGCTTGATTGGGCTGACTTTGACTGCGATCTGTGCGTCATTTTTGAGTGTGAGTTATACTGAGGAGGCTGATTATAGCCGTTCGGTGGCTCAAGTTGCGGAGGCGGGGCAACGTCCATCCCTAGAGCTGAAGGTAGAGCCTCCTGTTGCTAAGGTCGAATTTGTCGGTTTTAAACAGCGTTTTTTCGCCAATGAAGGTGCCTTGCGTTTAAATGTGCAGCCAGGTGACTATAAATTGCGTATTTCTGCACCGCACCACATTGAGAAAATTCTGCGAGTGAACATCGTTTCTGGCGCCAGTATCGCGGAGCGTGTGCAAGTGAAATTGAAGCCTGCGTGGACGGATATGACGATTCATACTGAGCCTGGTGCTTCGATCTCTGTTGTGGATGTGCGTGGTCTTGAGATTGAACTCGGCGTGGCTGATGATTCGGGCACTTTTTCTCTCAAGAAAGGGATTTTTGCTGGAACTTATCAAGTGCTCGTGAAGAAAGCAGGCTATCAGCCCAGTGTATTAGAGAATCAGGCGATTGAGTTTGGCACTTTGGCGGAGATTGATGCGCCACTATTGCCATTACCCGCTAAGGTTGATGTTCGTAGTCAGCCTGCTGGGGCGTCGATTGTTATTAATGATGTCGAACTAGGGAAGACCCCCTTGTCCTTAGAGGATGTGATCCCCAGTGATCAATATTTGGTGATTGCTCGCCTGCCAGGATATCGTCCGATCGGTCGTCGCGTCGTCGTGGAGCCAGGCCAGGATATGATGATTGATTTTGGTGATCTAGTGCCGCTCTCTGGCGCCTTGCGTTTTAGAGTCAGCGTGCGGGGCAAAAACGTGCCCGAGCCGGAAGATCTGTATCATGCACTCAAAGTTGTCATCGACGATGAGGCCTATTCATGGGGAGAGCGCGATCTTGGTTTTGTGCCAGTGGGCGAGCACCGTATCCGACTGGAGCACCCGCTCTACATCTCTAACGAGAAGACGTTGCAGGTCGATGACCGTGGGGAATATACTTTGGACTTCGTGTTGAAGCCGCGTCCAAGTATTGTGCAGCTTGAAATTCCTGGTAGTCTTGAAGCCGCTGTGCGGGTGGATGGTGTGGTGACCAAGTTAGTTGGTAATTCGATTCAGATTCCGGCCAATAAGGAGGTGGAGTTTGAGCTACGTGTCAGGAATCATTTAACTATGTCGCGAGTGTTCAAATTATCTCCGAATGAGACTTATGTGTGGCAGGTCAAACCTGTCTCCATCCCAGGGCCGACGGAAGGCCAGAGTTGGACCCTGCCTTATTTTAGTATTTCATTCGGGTGGGTGCCCGCAGGGGAGTTCACGATGGGGAGTCCTTTACCAGAACACGCACGTTTGCCGAATGAGGGGCCCCAAACTCAGGTTCGGTTCACGCGTGGTTTTTGGGCTGGTATCTACGAAGTCACGCAAGCGCAGTATTACGAAATCACTGGGCGCAATCCTTCTAAGTTTAAGAGTAGCGCTCGGCCGGTTGAGAGTGTGAGTTGGCAGGAGGCGAAGGTTTTCTGTGAGTTGTTAACAAATTTTGAGCGGGAAGCGCAACGTCTACCTGAGGGCTATGTCTATCGTTTGCCTAGCGAGGCGGAGTGGGAGTATGCCGCGCGTGGGGGTAGCATGACTCCTTTTCACTTTGGCCGCGTGGCAGATGCCACGAAGGGCCACTTTCGAGGGGTTTACCCGCGCGATCGTAAAGACGGCTTGCGTGCGCCCGATGGTACCGGCACCTCAATCGTGGGGCGCTATCAGGCAAATGAATATGGGCTTTATGATGTGCATGGTAATGTGCGAGAGTGGACGCTTGATCGCTACAATGGCAGGTTATCCGGTGAGTCCGCGGTAGATCCACGTCCGCGAAGTGAAGGGGAGCGTATCGTCGTGCGTGGTGGCGGTTGGGAGGATTCCGCCGCTCGTGTACGCTCAGCTGTGCGTGAAGAAATTAGCCCGAATGTGACGAGCGATGCGGTCGGGTTTCGCGTGGTATTAGCACCGGAGCTGTAGCTTTCTGGGCGTTGGGGCCCTAATGATTCGGACTGCGATGACTATGCGGCGGTCGATATCATACTATTTAGAGTGTTTCTCCCGCCAGCTCTTTGTCATTTTGCGAGTAGATAAATCTGCTTTACGCTTGCCGTAGTGTTTGGAGCTTAGAGCATGTGATTCGGAAGTCCCCCTCGTTCCCCATTATTAACTACTTTATTCGCCAGCAGACTAGAACCCCGATCCGCATCGCATATCATGGCTTCGGCCGTAGAAAATCCTTCGCCCAATAAACGATTACTGGGATTACTGTGGCCGCATTGGAAGCCGGTTTCGATCGCTTTGGCGGGGATGTTTTTACTCACTGCGGTGAACTTGGCTACGCCGATGCTGATCGGCATGGTGTTTAATGAGGTCTTCCCCGAGCGTGACTGGTTGCTGCTGTGGTGGATTCTCGGAGGATTGCTTGGCTGCTTTCTGCTGCGTAATCTATTTTTTTATCAGAGTAAATTCACAGCAGTGCAGGTGGGTGAAAATGTCTGCTTTTCGCTGCGCAAGCGTTTGTTCGAGCGTATTCAGCAGTTGCAACTGAGTTATACCCGTTCGCAGAGCCCGGGGCAGATCACGAGTAAAGTGATGAACGATAGTATGCAAATTCAGCAATTCATTGCCGATGTGCTACCTAAGACTTTGCAGGCTGCCTTGCTGTTCTTAGGGATTTTGGTGATCACTTATACGATCAACTGGCAGTTGGCATTGGCCTCGACTTTTATTTTGCCTGTGCATCTCTATGTATTCACATTTTTCGGGCGCCGTATCAAGCGTAGTAGTCGCGAGTCGCAGGAACGCATCGATTTTGCCACGGGGAGCATTATCGAAACCCTCTTAGGCGTTGAAGTGGTAAAAGGCTTTACAGGCGAGGAGCGAGGCAATCGCGCCTTTAATGAAGCGATGGAGGACTCGCGGGCCAGCCATCTCAATAGTTATCGTTACGTAGTCTTACAAAAAGTTTGTGCGGACCTCCTGGTCGGCTTTGGCATGTTGGCCTTGATTGGGCTCGGCGCCTATCAAGTGATTGGTCGTCCGGTGGAGCATGCCATGGGTGCGGGCGACTTTATCGCCTTCTTCTGGTACATTCGATTGCTCTATCCTACCGTGATCGACCTGATGAGTAGTGGTGCTAAGCTCTCGAAGGTGGGGGCGAGTGTGGACCGAGTCTATGAGTTACTTGATGTCGATGAGGCTGCCACTGAAGGGGCAGGCGTTGCGATGCCCGAAATGCGTGGCGACCTACGTTTTGATCAGCTTAAGTTTTCCTTCGACGGTCTGAGTGATACCTTGCAGGACGTATCTTTTGCGGTGAAAGCGGGGCAGGTCTGCGCGATCACTGGACACTCCGGAGCTGGTAAGTCAACCTTGGTCAGCCTAGTGCCGATGCTGCTGCGACCGACCGCTGGTAGCATTGTCATCGATGGGGTCGACACGCGTGAAATTTCGACTCGCGATCTTCGCCGAAATATCGGTGTCGTCTTTCAGGAGTGTTTCCTGTTTAATGCCTCGATTCAGGAAAATTTGCGCTATGCCAAAGCCCGTGCTAGCGAGAAAGAGATACGCCGCATCTGTGCCTTAACGGGTGCGGACGAGTTTATACAGCGGCTTCCGAATGGCTACCACACGATTGTGGGCGATGGAGGATTGGCGCTTTCGCGCGGGCAGAAACAGTTGATCACGATCACGCGCGCGATGATCAAAGACCCGAAAATTTTAATTCTAGACGAAGCCACTGCCTCACTCGACACAGAGCTTGAGGATGCGGTCATTCCTACCATTTTAAAGCTCATGCGTGGGCGCACGACTCTCATGATTACCCACAACCCGAAACTTTTGAAACACGCCGATATGGAAATTGAACTCAACCAAGGGCGCCTTGTCTCGCAGCGCAATCGTATCGCATCGGCCGCACAATCCTTCGCGGAGGGGGCGCTCTCGACTTGGTTGCTTTTGCTCGGGCTCACGCTTGGAGCCTTGTTTACCATGCCCACGCCAGTGGCGGCGCAAACTGGCTCTGTCCTGGATGAGATCGAGACCCAACGTATGCGTCTTAGCTATACAGATCCCAAGCGCTGTTTGGATGTGCTTAAAATCTACGGGATCAATACTGGTATCACTGGCGATGCGATTAAAAAGGCTCAATTGCCTGTGGTGGTGGCGATTCCATCGACTGTGCAGCACAATACGATTCCTAACACCGATAAGAGTTTTCCGCTCACCGATGCCGACCCGCTGAATGAACTCCTTATTTTCTACGATCGCTCTCAGCCATCGCAGTTGAGTCGTGTGGTGCGCATGATTCGTGAGGAGATCGATATTCCTTCCCGCCAAATCATGATCGAAGCCATGGTACTGGAGATTTCCGAGTCAGGCTTGGATCGGCTCGGAGTGGAGTGGACGCTGGCTGGCCCCAGCTCGAATTTTTCCGCGTTACAATTGGGCGATGTCGTTCCGGACCTCGATAGTATTAATGATCAGTTCGTGATGGGCACGCCCAAGATCTTTGGAGAATTCGATGTCGGTATCCGCGCACTCATGGCTGATGGGGAGGCCGAGGTGCTTTCGCGCCCCAGTGTGCTGACTTTGGATAATCGCATGGCCTACATTAATGTTGCGCGTAAAATCCCGATCGCAGAAACAAAGTTTCAGGGTAATAATAATGTCTCCACAGTCAGCTTTCGCAGCGAAACGGTGGGCATTCAGCTCGCAGTGCGCCCGCGTATCAACGATGAAGGGCAGGAGGTCAGTATGCAGGTCAATGCGACCGTCTCCGCCGAAGTGCCCAATGAGGATGTAATCGTTCGCAATGCCAATACCGATACAGTGGTGGCGCGCGCGCCGACCATTTCCATTCGCGAAGTCAAAACTTACGCCCGCATTGCCAATAATACGCCCTTTATTATTGGTGGTCTGATCGCAAAGGACGATTTACGCATTAAAAAAACGGTACCGTTGCTAGGTTCGATCCCATATTTGGGGCGCGCCTTTGGCAGCGAAGAAGTCGATCAGCTTAAGCGCGAGGTGATCATCGTGATCACGCCCTTCGTCTTGCCGGAAGAGGTCAATAATCAGACTGAAGCCCTGGATAAGATTGTCGGCCGCTTCCTGCCCAAGGGCGAGGACACCTTCGACTCTTTTGGCAATGAGCTCTTCCGCGACGCCTACCGTATCCGCGACGAGGATGTCTTTGAGCTTAACTTCCTGATTGAGAATGAGCATCTTAACGAATTGCAAGCCAAGGCAGAATTGGCCGTCGATCAGGACTACTCCTTGCGTGCGCAGTACCCATTCTCGAGTTTCGCGAATGGGCGTGTGCCCGGCGAGAACATCCTCGTCTATCGTCAGATGTATGAAGTGATCAAGCGCATTCGGATGGATGAGCGGGTGGACGCTTCGCGCTCGCTGATATTTGAGCCTAAGCCTGATGCCGACGAAGGTTTTGAGGTGAGCTTCTTAGAAAAGCTCCTGCTCGAGCGAGCTCAAGCTCATGCAGGCGAGGTGCAGGCCAAGCAAATCCGCAGCATCGAAGATGTCTGGGATTACTTCGACGACAAAGCGCTCACCATCAGCTACCGTGATTATGGCAAGACCGAGGATCTCAGTCAGGCGCTAGAGTCGCCTGTGCCTAGTATTGAGATCGTTGAGGTGCCAGACCGTTCCGCTTATGAGCATCTTTTTTGGGCCTTGAATCAACCAGACGAGCAAGGGCGTGCGCGTCATAGCATCGTCTTGCACGATGCTGCAGATTTGCGCCGTCTCAAGCGCGCCATCGTATTGCGCGACACTGTCACACTTAACGCCGTGGACCGCACACTCACGCTGGAGAACTTCTCTGTTGGTCGATTCCTGCTTTTGCCCACCCGCGATCTCAGCAAGGTTGACCTCGTGGATGGTGAAGTGGCACGCCTCTTCTATTTGACTGAGCGCTACTACGATGCGCTGCGTCAAGCCTTGCGCGATGCGGCTACCGAGTTGGAAACTGAGCTCGAGGCGATGGGAATCGACTAGGGCTGCGGCGGCGCTGCTTTGACCCGCGGCAGCTGCGCTCGCGCGTGTGTTGCGCTCAGTCCAACCATTCTAACAGCGCTTAATACCGCGCCGTCGCGTCTGGGCGCACAAAAAAGGCCCCAGCGAACCGGGGCCTTTAAATAAATATGAATGAAGCTTTACGCCTTAGTCACCAAGCCTGCTTTGATCGCCTTTACGGAGACCCACATGCGCTTGACTTCGCCGCTAGGTAGCTTGACGCGGATGCGTTGAACATTTGGACGGAATTTCCGACGTGTGTTCTTGACTAGAGATGTACCGATACCACCGCTTTTCTTGGTGAGACCTTTACGGATGATACGGCCGCCTTTCATGGGGCGTTTACCTGTGATTGCGCAAATTCGTGACATAGGAGTTCCTTCGTTGAAAAATTTAAAGGCTGGAAGGTAGGGGGGATCGAGCTCCAAGCAAGCGTTTTCTTTGAAAATTTTTAGAGGCCGATTTTTAGCCTGCATCGTCCCGCAGGCCCCATAGAACCTGGAATCGTTGTCCCATGTTGGCGGGATGGATCAGTTCCAGCAGGGTTTGCCGGTCGTGGCTAAAGCTGCCTGCGCTGTCCGAAACGATGGCTTCGGCGGCCCGTTGGGCCCGCTTGACCAGGAAAGATTCTTGACTCTCCAGCACGACCGATTGCAAGCCCGCAGCTTCCATTTGTGCCATGAGTGGGGTCCAGTTGACGTCGCAAGTGATGTCGCAGTCGCCCGGGCTGGCGAGCAGATCGTTGCCCTGCGCGTGCTGCTTGTAGGTGCGTGCAGTGCCGGAGGGGTGGTCCTGTAGTAGCGAAGTCCAGGTGCGGCCATAGTCGAAAAAGAGTAGTAAACCCTGCCAATCTTGTGACAGTAGCTCAGCCAGTGCAGCTTCGGCGGCAAGTGGGAGGTCTAGCTCGTAGCCGTCTTCAATGTGCGCCGGCAGGCGATCGGCCACTGCTGCGACTTCAGGGCTGAGTTGTGCGAGCAGCACTTCTGTCAGCTCGCCAGCTGTGTTGAGTCCTACGCCGCGCTCGCGCCAAGCGCCCTCGCGAAAGATGAGGCGGTGGAAGGGCAGGGCGTCCAGCCATTCGTTGGCGAAAATGACGACTTTGCCTTCGATTTGGAGTTGGTCGCCCTGGCGAATGACCTGTTCCGCGCGAAAGGGATGTTTTTTTAAGTGGCTGAGGAGTGAGCTGCCGGGTTCCGCGGCGATTTCGACGAAGGTGCTGGCTGCGGCTTCGCCGGGGGGCAGTAGCTCCGCCGCGGCGGTGCTGACGAGTTTGGCAAAGACGCGCCCCAAGCTCTCGGCGGTATAGAAGTCGTGCTCCGGACTGCGGCCTACGCGTTGCGCGAGTTGGGTGTAGTAGCCGCAATCCTCACTATAGAGTGCAAGCTCTATGTAATCGCGGTAGCTGATGGGCGCCGATTGGCAGCGAGCGCGAACGATGTCTTCAACTGTAGTCTGAGCTTCTTTCATGGCTGGCCGTGCACTCTATGCGGAATGCGGACGACTATGAAACCACTAAATACGATCGCGCTGAATTCTTCCTCGCGTGCTTAAATGCTTGAGGCGTCGCCCGACGCGCATACTTAGAGTGAGATGATTTTGGCGATTGAAAGTTCTTGTGACGAGTCGGCACTGGCACGGTTTGATCCCGCCAGCGGGCTGGTGGGCGAGTGGGTTCACACTCAGATCGATTTGCACAAAGAGTATGGCGGCGTGGTTCCTGACCTTGCTAGCCGTGAGCATTTAAAGAATTTCTTTCCGCTGCTTTCAGCTGCGGGGCTGTCTGCGGATCGTGGTGAAATTACTCAGATCGCGGTCACGCACGGGCCCGGCCTGGCTGGTTGCCTGGCGCTGGGCATGGCATTTGCCCGAAGTTTGGCAGTCGCCTGGAATCTGCCGGTGGTCGGGGTCAATCACTTGCGCGGGCATGCCTATTCGCCCTTTATCGCTTTGCATCAGCAGTCGCCGCAGGGTTTTGCCCAGGCCTTCGAGGGGCTGTTGCCGCACTTGGGGCTGATTGTTTCGGGGGGCAATACCATACTCTTTCAAATCGATATGGATCAACAGCTGACTGTGCTCGCGGAGACGGTCGACGACGCCGCGGGCGAAGCCCTGGATAAGGGCGCTAAGCTGCTGGGGTTGCCCTATCCGGGCGGACCTCAAGTCGAGCGATTGGCGGCAGGGGGCGATGCCAGCGTTTACGACTTTCCCAAAGCAATTGCACCGCGCAATGAGCGCCGCTTTAGTTTTTCGGGTTTGAAGACCAGTCTGCGCTATCGACTCGAGAAAATGAGCGATTCCGAGCTGGAGGCTGCGATGCCCGATATCTGCGCAGGCTACCAAGGGGCCGTCATCGATCAACTGGTCGGCAAGACCAAGCATTTGATTCAGGCTGCTGAGTATCGTAGCCTCGGCCTGTCTGGGGGCGTATCCAATAATCGAGCGCTGCGTGCCGCGATGGCGCGCCTGGCGAAGCGTTTTCGACTATCGTGCCACATCGCGCAGCCGCAGCATACCGGGGACAACGCCGCCATGATTGCATTTGCCGCATTTGCCGATCAGGCCGGGCTCGCTCAGGGGGATTTTAGTATCGAGCCAGCCTTGCGTTTGGCGCAGCCAGCCGCGCAGTCTTGATCTTACGTTTTTTTGACAAAACGTGCCGTTGCCAACGAGTATGTGAGCCGTTTGAGTACGCTGGATGCTAGAGCGCTATGCTATATTTGGTGCGGGGCAGAGTGCTCAAGCGGCGCGGCGCCTCGCAAGACACCATGATCTCGAGGTCGTACTCATTGACGAGGCCGGGCAGGGGGATCGAGCGGTTTTTGAGGCGCATGACTTGGCGGATTTTGATGCATTCATCTTCAGCCCAGGCTTTGCACAAGAGCACCCTTGGCGCGTCTTGGCGCAGGCCTCGGGGCGTCCTTGTATGAGTGAGCTCGCTTTTGCAGCTCGCTATTGGCAGGGCAAGGTGATCGCGGTCACTGGCACTAATGGAAAGACCACTTTGACGGGCCTGATCGATGCGGCACTCAAGCAGGCCGGGCATCGCAGTGTGTGTGCGGGCAATATTGGTTTTCCCTTTGCCGATGCGGTTTTGACAGAGGCGAATCATCCGGAGGCCTATGTCGTGCTGGAGGTGAGCTCGTTCCAAGCAGAGCTTGCAGGCGGTTTGAGCTTGGATGCGTTGCTGTGGACCAATTTTGCCGAAGATCACTTGGACCGTTATGGATCCATGATAGACTATTTTAACGCCAAGGCGCGTCTCTTTGCCTGTCTCAAGCCCAGCGGAATTTGTGTGCTGGGGGCGCAGGTGGCCGATTGGATGGAAGCCATGCACCAAGAGTTTAATGCGTATTTTGTTGCGCAAGAAGACAGTGCTTTGCTCTTTAAAATCGACCCTAGTTCCTCCTTCCACCGCTATCCTAATTCGGAGAACTTTACGCTGGCTGCTGAATTGTGGTGGCTGCTGGGGCTCTCCTCCGCGCATCTGATCGAGGCGGCCAATACATTTGAGCTGGAGCCGCATCGGCTTGCGCGAGTTGCGGATTCGGAGGGTGTCTGCTATTGGGATGATTCCAAGGCGACCAATTTTCACGCCACTCTCGCGGCGCTTGAATCGGTGGGGCCACCCGTGGTCTGGATCGGTGGTGGGCGTGCCAAGGGGGGCGATATCGAAGCTTTTGCACGTGAGGTTTCGGATTATGTCAATGCCGCGGTCTTATACGGAGAGGTTGCGCCGCGCCTGGCGGCCGCATTAGAGGGCTTGTTGGATTCGGTGCAGGTATTTTCCTGCTTTGCAGATGCCGTTTGCGCCGCTGCCGAACTGGCCAAAAGCATGACAGATGCGAATGTTTTGTTGAGCCCTGGCTTCTCTAGTTTCGACCAATTTGGCTCTTATGCGGAGCGTGGAAAAAGCTTCACAGATTTGGTTTTAAGTTTGAAGAATACTAGTAATGCCAGCTAGTGTGCTGGATTGCAGGCAATATCTCCATTTTATCATGAAAGTATCTAAAGTTTTCGGTTGTGTTCTCGGTCTTCATTTCGGTGTGATCACAGTATTATTGGTTCAGCCCGGTTGCCGTAGTCAGCAACCGCCTACGCAAACCTACACCCAAACCTCAACCCAAACTGCAGCGTCGACGCGCACTTTAGCCAATACCGGGACTTATACTGCAACGCGTTCCGGCAGCTCCACTAGCAATATGGGCAACACGGGCGGCGAGCGCACCATGGCCTACAGCTCTGGACGCACTATTAAAAGTTCTGTCGAAGGAGCTTCCCGTCTATCAGAAGGCTTTATCGAAGCGAAACGCGTGGATGGTAGTTCTGGAGGTTTGGATGCCGCCTTTAACGCGGGTTTTGATGATGGCCGCTATGCGGCTGATAACACTGGCGGCGAATTTGGTGAGTTCGACGATATTGCTCCGATCGCGCCGCTCTCTTCGGGGTCTGCGGGCGGACAAACCGTGCAAATTGCCGGTGACTCCTTTGAAACCTACACCGTGAAAAAGGGCGACAATTTGTGGACTATTGCAAAGCGCTACAAGGTGTCGCTCAACGAACTGTATGCAGCCAATGGCTTGAATAAAAATTCGGTGTTGAAGATCGGGCAGCAAATCCAGATTCCAGTCGAAGGTGGCACGGCCACGGTCAATACTGTGAGTGCCGATACTTACCAGCCCTCTTCGTTCAATCAGGCGAGCACCAGCTACACTGTCCAGCGCGGCGATTCCCTCTCTAAGATTGCAAGTCGCCACAACACTTCGGTGCGTGCGATCAAGGCGGCCAACAATATGAGCTCAGACCTCATTCGTGTCGGAGATACGCTGATCCTACCGGTTGCCGGCAGTGGCTCAGCGCCTTCCTCCTCCTCTCCTTCTTCTTCTTCGGCGGCATCTAGCCGCTCTAGTGCGCCGGTCACGTATGTGCCCACCACCAACAGCGTCAGCTCGGGTGCTCGCACGCATACTGTTAAAGCTGGTGAGTATCCGGCTACAATTGCTCGCAAATATGGCATGACTTCCGGCGAGCTGCTCGCATTGAATGGCATTACCGACCCACGTAAGTTGCAGGTTGGCCAAGTGCTACAGGTCAGCGCGTCAGGTTCTGCGAGCAATGTGGATTCACGCACCGAAACTGTGGTCGCACCTCCAGCGGCCCAGTCGACAGGTCAGACGGCTGCGCCTAAGACGATCCCCGCGTCGCCAGTTACGAGCTCTTCTTTCCGTTCCTCGGCCAGCGCCGCCGGCGCGAGTAATGTCAGCAGCGGCCCGGTCGAGATCACTGTGATCGAGGCGGACCCTCTTGTTGAGGGAGGTGTCAGCGAGATCGAGTCCGACGATGTCTTCGATGGCGCTGTCGAGATTCCTGTGATTCGTCTGGAGGAGTAGTCTTCTAGCTTCAACAAAAGCGTAGAGACTTCTGCATTCATAATGAGCGCCCGTACGGCTTCGCCTAATTCTTCGTGGCGTATCCCGCCGATTGGGCTCTTTATTGTCTTTATTGTCGTTGGGCTCACCTTTTTGGGCTTAGTCATCCTGTTTAGTGCCTCGCAATCGATGCACGATGACCCGACCGTCTTGTTGCGCAAGCAGCTGATTTGGTTGGGCTTGGCCACGGTGGCAGGGGGGATCGCGATGCTGGTCAATTTAGAGGCCTTGCGCGACTATGCCTACCTGCTGGCCCTCGGGTCGATGCTACTGCTGGGGCTGGTATTGATCCCTGGCATCGGGGTAGAGGTTAACGGTGCACGGCGTTGGATGGACTTCGGCTTTATGCGCTTGCAGGTCTCCGAGATAGGCAAGCTGGGGCTACTGTTTGCGATGTCACACTATCTGGCGAGTCACCGGCGCGACCTGGGGCACTTGCTCAAGGGCTACGTGTACCCCTGTTGTTTGCTCGGGATGTTCTGCGGACTCATCATTTTGGAGCCTGACTTTGGCACCGCTTTTCTTTGCGGCGCAGTCGGTGGTTGCATGCTCTTCCTGGCCGGGGTGCATCTCAAATATTTGATTCCCACCGCGCTGGTGGCACTGACTGGATTTTCGGTTGCGGTCTATTTGGACCCGGTGCGATTGCAGCGCATTACCTCCTTCCTCGATGTGGAGGGCAATCGCAGCGATAGCGCCTATCAACTCTGGCAGGGCATTTTGGCATTCGGTGCGGGCGGCATTCAGGGGGTTGGACTCGGGGCCGGCCGCCAGCAAATGTCCTTCCTGCCCGAGGCGCATACTGACTTTATTTTTGCAATCGTGGGTGAGGAGCTCGGCTTTGTGTTCACCGCCGGGGTGGTGGTGCTCTTTATGACGCTCTTCTTTATCGGTATCTTACAGCTCAAGCGGGCTCCCAATCTTTATCAATATCTCTTGGTGATGGGGGCCTTGTTGTTCATTACTTTTCAAGCCTTAATCAATATCGGGGTTGTCACTGGCTGCTTGCCGACTAAGGGTATGTCGCTCCCATTTATCTCTTACGGTGGCTCCAATTTGGTATTTATGTTCGTCCTCACAGGTATTATTCTCAATGGCTTCCGCTCCTGGGAGCTGCCGGCACTGCGTAAGCAGCGTGATCTATGAGTAGGATTATAATAGCATGTGGCGGCACGGGCGGGCATCTCGCGCCAGGTATCGCGGTGGCGGAAGTGCTGCAAGAACGTGGGCATAAGTGCCTCTTGTTGATCAGCAATAAGCAGGTAGATTCGGCACTGGTCGAAAAATACAGCCACCTTGACTTTATCAAAAGCCCCGGCCGCGCCTTTTCTGGTGGGGTGCTGCAACGGCTCGCTTTTTTAGCGAGCCTGTTTTCCAGCTTCTTTGCTTCACGCCGCATGTTGCGGGAGCAAGAGCCGGATCTGGTGCTGCTGTTTGGAGGCTTTCTATCTTTGGGCCTGGGACTGGCGGCACAAATCGGAGGCGTTCCGGTCGCTTTACACGAGGCCAATTGCCAGCCTGGCAAGGCAGTGCGCTTGATTAAGCACCTGTCGACGCGCGTTTATTTGCCCGATGGTGTGCGGCTTAAAGGCGTGCCTCCGGAGTGTATCCGTTATTACGGCTATCCGGTGCGTAAGGAAATCAAACATGCGCTTAAGGTGGACGCCTGGAAGCGCTTGAATATTCAGGTGCCTAATAAATTGCTGGTCATTATCGGTGGCAGCCAGGGCGCGTCCGCGCTGAATCATTGGGTGACGCATAATTTCGGGCTTTTGGCCAAAGCAGGCATATCGATCTATTGCGTCACCGGATTGGGCAATAGCTCCGCCAGCACCATACACGAAATCGGTAAGGGTGGGGTGGATGTTACAGCCACCTTGGTGCCCTTTTCCGGCCAGATGGGGGATGTGATTTCGGCGGCAGATTTGGTGGTGTCGCGCGCGGGAGCTGGCTCGATTGCAGAGATCATTCGTTGTCGCGCCCCTGCGATTTTGGTTCCCTATCCCTATGCTGCAGATGATCACCAGTATGCGAACGCATTGGCTCATGAGCAACATGGAGCGGGTGTTCTCTTAGCTCAGGATCAGCTGGGTGATTTGACCTCAGAAGTGATTGATTTGATGTTTAACGACTGGTTGTTGGCAAAGTTTAAGTCGAATCTGGAGCGCTTGGATCGCTTCGAGTCCAGTGAGCGTATTGCCGACGATCTGATTGCCCTGTGCGATGCGCGCAGCATTGCGAATGCCGAAAAGCTGGAGCGCGTGACTTGATGGACTCGACCGATCAATATTTATTTCTCGGGGCCGGTGGCATGGGCATGGCGCCGCTGGCATGCTGGATGTCACAGGCGGGCTATTCTGTGTGTGGCTACGATGCTCACTTGCAAGAGCGCGTGCGTCGCTGGCTTGTCAGCTCCGGCGTGCAGCTCGAAGATTTTGTATTTCCCGAACAAGTCACTCGCTTCAGCACGCTGGTGTACTCCAGTGCAGTGAAGCAGTCGCACCCGATACTGGCGGCCGCCCGCGCCGCGGGGCTCAGGTGCTTACGCCGGGGAGAGTTATTGGCCGAAATTGCGCGACATAAACGCTTCGTCGCGGTGGTCGGCAGTCATGGGAAGACCACGACTTCTGGCATGGTCGCGCACGGGTTACGCCTTGCGGGCTTGTCGGTGGACTACATTTTGGGCGGCCTTTCCGCCGATCCTGACATGCCCCCGGCTCACTATACCGGCAGCGATTGGTTGGTCGCTGAGGTGGACGAGAGCGATGGCACCATCGATGGTTTTGCTCCTGCGGCCACCGTGGTGCTCAATGTCGACTGGGATCATGCCGACCGCTACGGCGATGCTGCCAAGCTCGATGCGGCTTTTACCGGTTTACTGGATCGCACTCAGGAAAGGATCTTGCTGCCACAGGCCTTGCACTTGCAGCCTAAGGGCGACACGCCGGTGCAACGTTTCGACGGGGCCGCCCAAAGTATGGGATTGGACGCCGCGCCGCGCGGGCGTTTTAATCAGACCAATGGAGATGCCGCCGCGGCAGTGCTCGCCTTGTTCGGGCAAGCCTTGCCGCGTGAGACGCTATCCTCTTTTCCGGGCATGGCGCGCCGTCAATCGATTCTGCATCAAGATGCTCAATTAACTATACTCGAAGATTACGCGCACCACCCGACAGAGGTCGACGCACTGATCGAGTGTTTACGCGACAATGAGCCAGATAAACGGTTGATTGTCGTCTTTCAGCCGCATCGTTATTCACGCACGCGTCAGTTTAAGGCGGCCTTCGCAGCCTCCCTACAGGCAGCGGATGCGGTGTATTTACTCCCCGTTTATGCCGCACATGAGCCAGTCCTGGCGGGAGGAGATAGTCGCGCTCTGGCTCAAGCATTTTCTGGTATCCCGCCCGTCGAATTGGAGATGTCCCTCACGGGGGTGCAGCAGCTAGCGCGCGCCATTCAAACGGAGCCCACACAATTGGCCTTTGTCGGGGCGGGTGATATTGAGGAATTTGCAGGCGTATTGACTGCTTGGATGACTGTGCCGGCAGAGCTGGCAGCTTCGCAGGCCTCGCTCTTAGACCTTGCCCTGCTACAATACCTTCGTCAGCGCCTATCGCCGGATTGCACTCTAAAGCGTGACGAGCCACTGGCCAATAAGACCACCATTCGCATCGGCGGCGCGGCTCGCTTTTACGCAGAACCTGCAAACTTGAGTGATCTACGAGTTTTGTTGCGCGCGGCGGAACTCTTTCAAATTAAAACATTTTGCATCGGTCGTGGCTCGAATCTCTTGGTCGCAGATACTGGCTTCGATGGGCTGGTGATACGATTTTCAGCTGCTGCCTGGCGTCGTGTCGAATCACTCGGGCAGGGACGCATCTGGGCGGCCGCCGGTGGTCGACTAAAAGAGATCTGCGGGTATGCTGCCAAGCAAGGGCTGGCTGGTTTCGAGTTTCTGGAGGGCATCCCCGGTGCGCTTGGAGGGGCACTGCGCATGAATGCCGGTGCCATGGGCAGTTGGATGTTTGATGTCGTCGAACGTGTCCAGTTTATCGACGAGGAGGGGCGCTATCAGGATTTGCCTAAAGAAGCCTTTCACTTTGGCTACCGCAAAGTGGAGGAGATTAGCCGCGGCATCGCGTTAGGCGCGATTCTGCGCTGTGTCGACTCCGAGAGTGAGCGCTCGATCCGTGCGCGGATGGACCGCTATTCGGGCTCGCGCAAAGAAAGTCAGCCGCGGGGAGCGAGTGCGGGCTGTATCTTTAAAAACCCGGAGGGTAACTTTGCGGGCAAACTCATCGATCAGCATGGCATCAAGGGCATGCGCGTCGGTGCGGCGGAGGTCTCGGAGGTGCACGGTAATTTTATTGTCAACCAGGGGGGGGCTTCCGCCACCGATGTCATCGAGCTGGTGCGGCAAATTCGCGCTCAGGTAAAAGCACAGTCAGGCTATATTTTAGAACCCGAGGTCTTGCTAGTTGGCCAGTCTTGGGATGAAGTTTTGAGCGAATGATTTCTTCTCCCACAGTTATTGTCCTCTATGGCGGCGTCGGTTCGGAGCGCGAAGTCTCGCTACGCAGTGGCGAAGCAGTCGCGCAGGCACTGCGTGCCCGCTTTTCAGTGGAGGCATGGCTGTTGCAGCAAGAGGCTTTGCCAGCAGCCTTAGATGCCGGCGCCCACATTGTATTTCCCGCCCTACACGGGAGTTTCGGTGAGGATGGGCAGCTCCAAGCTCTGCTGGAAGCGGCCGGCATTCACTATTGCGGCAGCGATGCCGTGGCCAGTCGTCTTTGTATGGACAAAGCCGCCACCAAAGCCATTGCCAGCGACTTGCGGATTGCGGTGCCTGCAGCCCTGAGCTTCGACGGTGCGCGAGCCCCGCTGGCGGACGCGGTGATCGAGCAACTCGGGGCCTCACTGGTGATTAAGCCCGCGGACCAAGGTAGCAGCGTAGGTTTACACTTTACCGAGCACCGCTCAGCACTCGGTGTCACGCTTTCCGGTATACGCTCGGGGAACTGGTTGATCGAGCAACGCATCCGTGGACGTGAGCTCACTGTGGGAGTACTCAAAGGCGCCGCCATGGGAATTGTCGAAATTGTCAGTCAGAGTGGTGTCTATGATTATCAAGCCAAATACACACCCGGCTCCACCGAGTATCAATATCCAGCAAGTCTCGAGCCCGCGGTGGAGGCGAAGATTAAAGACCACGCGGAGCAGCTCTTCGATGCCTGTGGCTGTCGCGACTTTGCCCGTGTCGACTTTCTATTGGAGGGCACGCGCCCTTATTTCCTAGAGATCAACACCTTGCCTGGGCTCACCGCGACCAGTCTATTGCCCAAGAGCGCTTCTTGCGTCGGGTTCGATTTTGAACAACTTGCAGCCGAATTGGTGGCGCCCGCAATCGCACGCTTTCAAACCGGAGGTGCGGAGTGATTGGCAATGGCAAGCAGAAAGGCAGCACCTCGGCGAGTGGGCAGCAGAGCTGGCGCGCACTTGCCGGAGCCCCTAAGAGCACACGTGTCAAGTCGCCGCAAGCGCGTAAAAGACGGCAAAATCAGCTCTTTAAGTTGTTCGCTATTTTCTTTGTTAGCATGATGTTGATCGGCTGTGTCGTTTGGGGCGTCATCGCCTTTAAGAACCGCAAAGAGCCCATCCAGATCACGACCCCCTCTAAGCCAGTGGAAAAAGTGCTCTTCGATACCAATGGTGTGTTACCCTCCTCTTGGTTGGGCACCGTGATTGAATTGCGGCGTGATACCACCATGATGGAGATTGATATCTACAAAATGAAGCAACAGCTGGAAGCACACGGCCAGGTGGTGTCGGCTTCGGTGCAACGAGAATTCCCCAATGCGCTCAAGATCGAGATCAAAGAGGAAGAGCCTGTCATGCGCATGCGAGTGGTCGGTCGCGATGGCAAGCCCGAGCTGCGCATTGTTTCCCGAGAAGGCACGATCTATCAAGGGGTGGGTTACCCGCAGGCTACTTTGAGTCAGTTGCCCTACCTGGTGCCTTATCGGCATCCAGAGGGCGGTTTCAAGCCTCTGCTTGGTATTGATAAAGTCGCCGAGCTACTGGAAGTCGCGAGACGCACACAGCCTAAATTTTACAGAACTTGGCAACTCGTTTCCTTAGAGCATTACTCCGGCGATCCTGAATTGCCCGGTGAAGTGATCGAAGTGCGCTCGCCCATGGTCCCACGCCTTATTTTCGGCTTTAATACCAGCTTCGAGCAGCAGCTGGATCGCTTGTCAGTCATTCTGAAATACGTCCAAAGCCGTGGCAATCCTGCCATCAAACGCATCGACCTCTCGCTGCCAGGCTCGGCTGCCGTGCAGTTTGTCAGCGGGCGTATCAGTACCTTCTAGCATCTGTGGCGGATAGTGTACATTTCCGTCATCATTTCTGTCATCTATCCGCCCGAGCGCATTCCCCTCCCACGCCCCTTTATGAAAATCGTACGCACCCTGATTCCGCTCTTGCTGACATCCACCCTCCACGCTGCAACAGTTGATGTCTATTTCGGCACTGGTGGCGGGCAGGCCCAAGGCATTTATCGCGCCAGCTTGGACATCGAACAAGGCAAGCTATCGCCAGCCTCCCTCGCTGCGGAGCTGGATGCCCCCGAGTTTCTGGCCTTTCATCCGGATCGCACAAAACTCTATGCGATCGCTAAGGTGGACTCGAAGCCCTCCGTGGTCGCCTACCAAGTGGCCGCCGACGGCGCTCTCGAACGGCTGCATGCGGAGCCGATCCCTGGAGGCGGCGCCGCGCATATCAGCGTGCACCCCTCTGGCCAGTTTCTGCTGACGGCGCAATACGGCGCCGGTTCGGTCGCGCTCTTCCCGCTCACAGAAGACGGTGCTTTGCTGCCTTGCCAGCAAGTGATCCAGCATCAGGGAGGCTCCAGAGTCGTCGCGCATCGTCAAAATTCACCGCATCCGCATTGGACCGGCTTCTCGCCCGACGGGCGTTTTGCCTTCGTGCCCGACCTCGGACTCGACCAAATTGTGATCTATCAAGTGCAATTTGAGCCCGTTTCGATTGAGCGCATCGGCCATGCCGACTCCGTGCCCGGCGGCGGCCCGCGCCATATGAAGTTCTCCTTGGACGGGCGTTTTATCTTCCTACTTAATGAGTTGAACCTCTCCGTCTCAACACTGGCTTACGATGCCGACTCTGGCAGCGCGCAGCTGCTCGCGTCCGCACCCACGCTCAGCGAAGCCGTCAAAGCCCAGCAAGCTTCTAACTCTGGTTCCGAGATCCTCGTGCATCCGAACGGCCAATTTGTCTATGCCGCCAATCGTGGCCATGACAGTGTCAGCGCCTTTCAAATTGCTCCTGATGGGAGTCTCGAGCGTATCGATGTCGAAGCCATCCGTGGCGCCTGGCCTCGCAATATAAATATCGATTCCAGCGGCCGCTGGCTACTCGCCGCCGGCGCGCATTCCAATACCGTAACGGTGCTCGCCATCGATCCCGATTCCGGCAGTTTACAATATCCCGGCAAACGCGTGATCTCAGTGCCCAATGTAATCTGCATTCTATTGAATGATTAAAATTGCCCTTTCAGAGCCAACTGCCTGGAGCGTCCGTGCTTTAGGCGACCTGTTACATCAGTGTTGTATTCAGACTTGAATCTACAGCTTACTTCTTTCCCTTCAAAAAATCGCGGCTTTCACGCTTTAGTTTTTTGATCTTCGTTTCGTTTTTCTTGAGATCGCGTTTATACATACGATCGATGAAGAGTTTGCCCTGCAGGTGATCCACTTCATGTAAAATGCAACGGCCTAGGAGTCCATCAGCTTCGATCACGTGCGGGTTGCCCTCCGTGTCTTGGTATTCGCAGCGCACGCCGATGGGACGGTCGACCCGACCGTTGACGCCGGGGAAGGAGAGGCAGCCCTCTTCGTAGACTTCTTCCGTGTCGTCCAAAATGGTGATTTTAGGGTTCACGATTGCCATCGGCATGATCAAGTCCAAGGGAGGCTTTTTGCCGTCGAAACTATAGTTGAAGGGCACTTCCACCCCTTCCGGCGGGCGCACATCGACGACGCAAATTTGCAGTGCTTGGTCGACTTGCTGCGCGGCTAGGCCGATGCCTTCCTCGTCATACATGGTGTCGACCATGTCGTCGGCCAAGGTCGCCAGCGCTTGGTTGAAATCTGTGATGGATTTGCCGACTTTGCGCAGGATCGGTTCGCCGTATTGTTTGACTCGTAAAATCATTGAGGAGACTTAGGAATTAGAAATTAAGAATTAGGGAATTCGGGACAGGAATGGGAATTAGCGTTGGCCCGAGGCGCGGGCAGGCAGGGGCGCAGCGTTGGACATGCTGGTATTCACGATCACCTTGTATTGTGCGGCGACCGTTTCGTAGGCAGACTGCAGTGCGGGCCAGACTTCAGCCGCTTCGCCCCATACGACTGTGGACATACTACCACTGTCGCGGCCAATGCCTGTCGCATCCAGCGCATCCAAATAGCAGTACACTGCCTCGCGCACCTGGCCATCCAGTGCGTAGACAGATACTTGAACGGAAATGATAGGATCAGTTTTTTCCATAATAAAGAGGTTTAGGCACGCATCCCCCGCTTGTCACGGCGGAATATCATTTGGGAGTGGTTGCCTGTGCACAAAAAAGCCCGCGATCGCTCGCGGGCTTTTGAAAAATCTGACCTCCGACCTTCTGACTTCCGTCTTCCGGCCGTCTGGACTAGACCAGCATGACCGATGGGGTCTCGAGGATCTCTTTGAGCGCCTGCAAATACTGTGCGCCGACCGCGCCGTCGATGGTGCGGTGGTCGCCGGAGAGACCGATCTTCATCACTTGGCCCACGACGACTTCGTCCTTGTCGTTCACTACAGGCTTCTTAATCGTTGCACCGATACTGAGGATCGCCGCGTTGTTGGGATTGATGATGCCGTAGAAGTCGGAAATGCCGAACATGCCGAGGTTGGTGACGGTCAGTGTGGAGCCGCTCATCTCGTTGGGAGTGAGCTTTTTCTCACGTGCCTTTTTGATCAAGACCTTCGCTTCAGCTCCGATTTCACGTAGTCCCTTGGTCTCGGCTGCGCGAATGACGGGTGTGACCAAGCCGTCGTCGATCGCGACCCCGAAGGCGAGGTGCACGTTCGGGTGTTGCTTGATGCTTTCACCTTCCCATGAGCGATTGATCGCAGGCACGCGGCGCACGGCTTCGGCCGCTGCCTTGAGTGTAAGGTCATTCACGGTAAACTTGGTGCCACCGTGCTCCTTGGGCAGATCCGCAAGCTTGGCGTTGAGCTCTGCGCGGAGCTTGGCCAATGGGCCGCCGTCGACTTCGATTTGTAGGTAGAAGTGCGGTGCTTGAGTCTTGGAGCCCACCAGTGCCTTGGCGATGCTCTTGCGCATGTTGGACACGGGCAGGTCGAGCGCTTCCAGTGTAGCAGCGGGCGCTGCGGCGGGGGCGCTGGCTGCGGCCGGAGCGGCTGCGCTTGCGGCACTGCCGGGTTTTGCGTTCTCGACATCGGCTTTGACAATGCGTCCACCGGGGCCAGAGCCCTGGATGCTGGCCAGATCGATGCCCTTATCAGCTGCAATCTTCTTTGCGAGCGGGGAGGCTTTGATGCGTCCGTTGCCGGAAGCGCTGCTTGTTGCGGGGGCAGCTGCTGGAGCCGGCGCGGCTGCTGGAGCCGGCTCCGCTTTAGATGCCTCCTTGGGAGCTTCCGCGGCAGGTTCCGCTTCAGCTTCGGCTTCGGGCTCGGATTCAGATTCGGAAGCTGCGGGGGCGCTGCTTTCTGCGGCGGGTGCTTCTTCACCTTCTTCGCCGATGGCTGCGATCGCATCCCCTACGGCGACTTCGGTGCCTTCGGCTGCGTATTGCTTAATCAGCACGCCGTCGTCGAAGCATTCGACTTCCATGGTTGCTTTGTCGGTCTCGACTTCAGCAATCATGTCGCCGCTGGAAATTGCGTCGCCTTCGTTTTTTAACCATTTGACCAGCGTGCCCACCGTCATGGTGTCGCTGAGTTTGGGCATGTCGATAAGTGTAGCCATAAGATGAGAATTAGAAATTAAGAATTAAGAATTAGGAATGTGCGTTGAAAAGCTATTCTGCAACTTTGAGCGCGCATTCGATAATGCGTTCTTCGTTGGGGATTTGCCAGTCTTCCAGCTCTTTGGAGTAGAAGTTCGGCGCATCAATTGCAGAGACGCGGTGGATGGGTGCATCCAAATCGTCAAAAGCCTTGAGTTGAATCATGTGCGAGATTTGTGCATCCACGCCACAGAAAGGTTTGTTCTCTTCCACCAGCATCACGCGGTGTGTCTTGCGAACCGACTTCAAAATCGTTTCTTCGTCCAGCGGGCGAATGGAGCGCAGGTCCACAACTTCCACACTGATGTCGTGTTTTTCTTCGAGAGTCTTCGCGGCTTGCAGCGAAATCATAGCGCAGCGGCCGTGAGATACGATGGTGAGGTCCGTGCCTTCTTTCAGCACATTGGCCACGCCTAGCTCGACGATGTACTCCTCTTCCGGCACTTCCCATTTTTCTCCGTAGAGTAGGGTGTTCTCCATCACGAAGACCGGGTCGTTGTCACGGATCGCAGCCTTCATCAGGCCCTTCGCATCATACGCGTTGGAGGGGCAGACAACTTTCAAGCCCGGGTGGTTGGCCACCATGTTTTCGGGCGTGTGTGAGTGAGTCGCGCCCACGCTAGTGCCACCATTGGCAGGACCACGCACGACGATGGGCACATTCATGAGCCCGCCCGACATGTAGCGGCAGAAGGAGGCATTATTGAAGAGTTGGTCGATCGCTACGTAGCTGAATGACATGAACATCATTTCCACGACCGGGCGAATGCCCAGCATGGAGGCTCCGATCGCCAAGCCCGAGAAGGCCGCTTCCGAAATCGGAGTGTCAATCAGACGCTTGTCGCCATGTTTTTCCCAGAGACCTTCAGTGACCTTGTAGGCACCGTTGTATTGAGCGACTTCTTCGCCCATGATGCAGACGTTCTCGTCGCGTTGGATTTCCTCGTCGAGTGCTTGCTTGATAGCTTCGCGGTAAGTGATAAGTGGCATGGTGTATTTAAATTAAGAATTAAGAATTAGGAATTAGGAATTAGGAGTGAGAAATTAGAAACGACAGCAAGGAGCGGTGTGCATTTTCGTAATTCTTAATTCCTAAATCGTAATTGTTTTCTAGTCATTAAAGAAGTGGGTGCCCTTGAGCTTGCCCTCTGTGTCGTTGTCCACTTCCCAGTAAACATCGGTTTGGATCTCGCTGCGTGGTGCGACTGGACTTTCGTCGGCGAACTTTGCGGAGGCTTCGGCTTCGTCCTTCTTTTCTTGGTCGATGCGTTTGGCCTCGGCGTCTGTCAGTGTGCCGTCCTCGAGCAGTTGCTGCTTGATCACGTTGACCGGATCTTTGGTGCGCTTATACTCTTCGATCTCTTCCTTGGTGCGGTACTTCTCGTGGTTGGCGTCCGCTACGGAGTGTCCGCGATAGCGATAGGTGCGGATTTCCAGTAAGAAGGGCTTCATCTCTTCGCGTGCACGAGTCATCGCGCGATTGGCGACTTCACGCACTTCAAATACGTCGTGCCCGTTGCAGACTTCCCATTCCATGTCGAAGCCGTCCGCGCGGTGCGCAAGGTTCTCTTCGGCAGAGGAGCGCTTGAGGCTGGTGCCCATCGAGTAGCCGTTGTTCTCAATCACGAACACAACCGGAATATTCCAGAGCGATACTAAGTTGAGCGTTTCCATGAAAGAGCCTTGATTGACCGCGCCGTCTCCTAAGAAAGCGAGCGCACAGCCCTTGAGGCCCTTATATTTGAGAGCAAAGGCCAGTCCGGCGCCCAGCGGTGTTTGGCCCGCCACGATCCCGTGACCACCCCAGTAGTTCTTGTCCGGAGCGAAAAAGTGCATCGAGCCTCCCTTGCCCTTGGAGCAACCTGTGTGCTTGCCATACATTTCGGCCATACACTCATTCATCGACATGCCCACAGCCAAGGCGTGACCATGGTCCCGGTAGGCTGTGATGATGTGGTCGTTTTCTTCCATCAGCGATACGATGCCAGTGGCCACCGCTTCCTGACCGATGTAAAGGTGTAGGAATCCGCCAATCTTGCCTTGGTTATAAGCGCGCAATGAGCGCTCTTCAAAGCGGCGAATGCCAACGATCGTGCTGTAAAGCGCGATCTTTTCCTCTTTAGAAAGTGATTTGTTGATCGGTGCCGTTGCGAAGTTTGTAGACTTGGCAGGTTTCTTGGCCACCGATGTGGTTTTCGATGTGGATTTCTTTTTCGTAGTAGCCATAAGCGTAGACAGATCAAACTCGCACAGCCCCGATAGATGACAAGACTAAAACCTAAAAACTGGCTATGGCATGCGGGTTAGTTTTCGCGAAATTTTATTGGCGAAAACTGTTTCGCGGTTCTTGTGTCTGCCTTGAGGCAATGTTGTGTAGGTAGTCAACTGCGCGGCGCTCGGACCAGTAGATGTTTTGATCGTTGAAGCTGACGAAGCCGATGTGGCCACCGTGGCTTGGGGTCTCTAGACGGAAATTTGCATTTTCCCGGGCGGCCTCGTGCGGGTAGCACTCCGGCGTGAGAAAGGGATCGTCGAGGGCGTTGACTAGCAGCGTGGGCACTGCGATGTCCATCAGCCGGTGGAGGCAGCTGCTCTGCGACCAGTATTCTTCGGCGCCGGAAAAGCCGTGGATGGGCGCGGTGTAGCGATCGTCAAATTCGGCGAAGGTGCGCATGCGCTCTAAGCCTGCGAGGCTGAGTTGCTGGGGGAAGCGTTGCGCCTTTTCGCGCACTTTTTCTCGCAGGCTGCGCATGAAGCGCGCCATGTAGATGCGGTTTTGCCAGTGCTCGAGCCGCTGCGCGCTGCTGGCTAGATCGCAGGGCACGCTGAAGGCGACCGCGCCACAAATGCGCGGATCGATCGTGCTGCCTCGCTCGCCGATGTATTTGAGCGTCAAATTACCGCCCAGGCTGAAGCCGACGAGGGCGATCTCGCGATACGCGCTGTGAGCGAATATGTGCTCTAGCACGATCTGTAATTCTTCGGTGGCGCCGCTGTGATAGCTGCGTAGCTGCTGATTGGGCTCGCCGCTGCAACCACGGAAGTTCCATGCCAGCGCATCCCAGCCGTCGGCTTGCAGTGCGCGGGCCATGCCTTGGCAGTAGTGGCTGCGCGAGTGGCCCTCGAGTCCGTGCGTGATCACGACGAGTCGCGAACTGCCCGGGCGCCGGGCCCAGTCTAGGTCGATAAAGTCGTGATCTGGAGTGCTTATGCGCTCACGCTGACGCGTGAGCACCGGCACCCGCCTAAATAGAGTCGGGTAGATGGTTTGCAGGTGCGCATTTCGGAAACCGAAGGGCGGAGCATACTTACTCTTCGTCACTCTCGATCTCGGCGAAGCGCATGACTTCTTCTAAGGTGCTGGTGCCTTCTTTGACGTGGGCCCAGCCGCTTTGCATCAGTGTGCGCATGTCTTGCGAGACCGCTGTCTGGCGAATCATGCGGGCGGAGTCGCGCTTGACGATGTGTTCGTGGATCTCTTCGGTCACCCGTAGGATTTCAAACATGCCCACACGGCCACGGAAGCCGAGCTTGCGACAGCGCTCGCAACCACAGGGGGCTTTGGCCAGCGGCGCGTATTGCACTTCGCTGGGGTCGATGCGCATGGTGTGTAAAAAGCTGGCGACTTGACGTGGATCGTAATTGGCCGGCTGCGCGCAGTTGGGGCAGAGGCGGCGCACCAGGCGTTGCGCGATGATCATTTCCACCGAAGAGGCGATCAAGAAGGGCTCGATGTCCATGTCGACCAAGCGGGTGAGGGCACCGGGGGCATCGTTGGTGTGGAGCGTGCTGAGCACCAAGTGCCCAGTCAGCGAGGCGCGGATCGCGATGTCGGCGGTCTCGCGGTCGCGAATCTCACCCACCATGATCACGTCGGGGTCTTGCCGCAGCACGGCACGGAGTGATTGGGCAAAAGTCAGGCCAATCTCGGGGTGCACCTGTGTCTGGTTGACCCCGGGCACTTCATACTCGATCGGGTCCTCTACGGTAATGATGCGCCGCTCGGGCTTGTTGATCAGGCGAATGAAGGCGGTCAAGGAGGTGGATTTACCCGAGCCGGTGGGACCCGTTACTAGAATGATGCCGTGCGGCGTGGCCAGCGACTGAGTCAGCTTTTTTTCCTCATCGTCTGCAAGGCCCAGCTCGCGCATCGAGAGTGGCTTCGACTTTTGATTCAGCAGACGCAGCGAGACGCTTTCGGCATACATCGTCGGGAAGGTGGAAATACGGATGTCGAGTTCCGAGTTGCCGGCGCCGAAGGAGATACGGCCGTCCTGTGGGCGGCGCTTCTCCGAAATGTTGAGCTTGGCCATAATCTTGAGGCGCGAAATAATGGCCCCCTGGAAGCGGATCAAATTGTCGGGCACACGGACGGGCACCAGTTCGCCGTCGATTCGGTAGCGGATCTGTAGTTCGTCGCGGTGCGGCTCGAAGTGGATATCGGTCGCGCGATCGCTGACAGCCTTCTGCACCACTTCATTCACGAAGCGGATCACGGCCGCATCTTCGTCTTCCGCCTCATCGGCATCGGCGACATCGGTCACCAGGTCCGACTCATCCAAGCTGCCGGAGCCGACGCCGAAGTTTTGGGTGATGGTTTCGGTGATCTGTTCCGGATCGCCCATGAACCATTGGGCATTGCGCCCACTGACGGCGTAGATCCAGCGGTTCATTGTCTCGTCGGGCGGCCAAAGGGTGGCCAGGGCGATGGGAGCGCTCTGGTCTGTTTCGGCGGCCAGGTCGTCGCTAAATGCTCGATCCTCGTCAGCTTCCGTCTTGATCGGGATGCACTGATACTCGTGGATCATGCGCAGGGGCAGGGTGGCGGTGGGGTTTTCGATCAGTTCGAAATTTTGCACCACCGGCAGCTCGGCCAGCTCGGCCAGTTCAGTCACCATTTCGCGTGTCGGTCGGTTGCGCAGGGTGGATAGCTCGATCAAACGATCGCCGCGTGGCAGGCCTGAAACAGTGCTGCGTTGTTCCTCGTCGAGGCCTGTGTAGATGGGGTCGATATTCATAACTATACTCTTAGTATCTAAATCGTGTGCTTTGGTTCCTCGGACTCTGTCTCCCAGTAATCATCGCCGTAATTAAAGAAAATCTCTTCGCCTGCTTCGATCTCGCGCAGCGCTTCAAAGCGAGCCGTTTTCCAACGGCTGGAGACGATTAGAAAGGCGTTCGGCTCATCACTGTGATTGATGTAGCGGGTGTAATTGGCCTTCGGGCCTTCGCCCACGATGATATGTGTGCGGCAGACCCACATCACGTAGGCGGAAAAAGGCCGCTCCGGATCGTAGAACTCTTTTTCGCTGATCACCTCACCGGTGTAGTAGCCGATCGTATCTTCCGCCGCGATCCGGTGCTTGGCAAAAAGGCCCATGCCCGCGCCCTCGATAGTAGAGGTGCGGATTTCGAAGTCGTCAGCAGTCCATTTTTTGGGCTTTGGCATGTTGTGGAGCAAAGTAGTGGCGTCACGGGGGAAAGGTCCAACTTAGAATCGAGCATTTATGTAAAAGGTTGCGGCAAATTGTGTGCTCTCGAATTTTGGGCGCCGCAGAGCAAGATTCACCTCAGTCCTCCGCCCTCCGACTCGCGGGCCAACAGTTCGCCGATCCAGCGGCGATGGGGGCCTGATAGTGTGATGCGCTCGATGTCTTCGAGGCGCACCCACTCCAGTGAGGCGTCGATGCTGGGCTTGGCTTTGACCTGGTAAATGTGTTCTTTGATGCGGCGGTGCGTGATCGAGCGCGATTTGCTGGCCAGCAGCTGCTTGGCACTGCGCGGGCTGGCCACTGTCTCTAATCGGGGCAGCTCGTACTGCCCGGCCAGTTGGCCGGAGTCTTCCGCGATACGGTGGAGCAGTAGCTTGCCCGCTTGCAATACCCAGGCCCGCTCGACTTCGACTTTTACCGTGGCTTTGCGCTCGATCTTGGGGCGCGCCTCTTGGCTGCCCTTGCGGCTGGCCGCGCAATAGGCCAGCACGGGACAGACCGTGCAGAGTGGCTTATGCTTGAGGCACACTGTGGCGCCGAGCTCCATCATCGCTTGATTGTGCTCGCCGGCATTGCCTTGGTCCAGCACGGCTTCGGCGGTGGGAGTGAAAGCCTTGACCGCTTCGCCGTTGTTTTTAAACACGCGGGCATCGTCCGTCAGCCGCGCGAGAATGCGCACCACATTGCCATCGACCACTGCCGCGGGTTCGCCCAGCGCGATCGAGCTGATCGCGGCCGAGGTGTAGGGGCCGATGCCGGGCAGTTGTTGCCAATCTTCGCGGCTGCGTGGTTTGGGCTCCAGCGCGACATATTCCTTGGCCAACTTATGTAGATTGCGCGCGCGGCTGTAGTAGCCCAGTCCCTCCCAGTGCTTGAGCACATCCTCGGCGGGCGCCTCGGCCAGGGCGGCAAAGTCGGGGAAGCGCCGCATCCAGCGCTCAAAGTAGGGCAGCATGGTCTTGATTTGTGTCTGCTGCGCCATCAGCTCGGACACCACGGTTCGATAGAGGCTCGGTTGTGTGCGCCAGGGCAAGGGCCGCTGCGCGGTGGCATACCACTGAGCGAGGGCATGACGAAAAGTAATGGTATGTGAGAGTAAGTCCATGAGCCTGGAAAGAGTCGACCTCTGACCTCTGAATTAAGAAGAAGGGAGGCGCACACAGTAGGAACGGGTTCACCGCTCGGCGACAACCAGATAATGGGGCTGGATTGCCTTGCCAAGTCTGGGGGCTTGGCGCCATCTCTTTTCTGTGATAGAAAACCAAGAAAGCATCCGCACGCTACTTTGTGAGCTGCAGCAGGCGATTTTAAAAGCAATTCTGGCCGAGCGCGCACGGAGCACTGTTGAGGCACTGGCAACGGTGTCGCAGGAGACCGCGGCTGATACCATCTACGCGATCGATCGTGTCGCGGAGACGACGATTCATAGCTGGTTGTGCGCGCATTGGCCGAGCGATCAGCCGGTCGAAATTGTGATGGAAGGTCTGGAAGATGGCGCAGTGTTGACCTATCCGCTCGGCACGCCTGTGGGCGAGACCCGCCTGAAATGCATCATCGACCCGATCGACGGCACACGGGGTATTATGTATGATAAGCGTGCCGCTTGGATCCTTGCCGGGGTGGCCGCGCAGCGCGGTGCGGACACTAGCCTAGCCGATATTGAAGTCGCCGTGATGACGGAGATCCCCACCACCCGGCAGTGGCGGGCCGATCAAGTCAGCGCCATCCGCGGCTGCGGCGTGCGTGCCGTGGCGATCGACGTGCGCGACGGCTTTAGTAGTCAAGCACTCCAACTACAACCGAGCCGTGCCCATGAAGTGCGCCATGCCTTCGGCACCGTCAGTCGCTTTTTTCCCGCAGGCTTGGCGCTCCTGAGTCGAGTCGAAGAAGCGTTGTGGGATCGACTCTATGGACAGCCGGATTCGCCGTCACCATTGGTTTTTAATGATCAATATATCTCCAGTGGTGGTCAGTTTTACGAGATCCTGGCCGGGCATGATCGCTTTGTCGCGGACCTGCGTCCGGAGGCCTTTGCCAAGCTCGGCATTTTGTCCAATCTTGCTTGCCACCCCTACGATGTCGCGACCGCGCTCATTCTGCAAGAGGCGGGCTGTGTGGTCGAAAAGCCCGATGGCCAGCCCTTGGATTGCCCGCTGGATACCACTACGCCAGTGAGTTGGGCCGCCTATGCCAATCCGGAGCTTGCCGATACGATGCGGCCAGCCCTACAAGCGGTGATCGCTGAATATTTGTAGCCAGGCAACTAGTGGGCGGATTTCTTCAGCACATCGTAGCCGACGAGTTTGCCCGCTTCCTCATCCCACAGCCGCAGCTGGATTGATCGAATACTGCTACGCAGTGTCAACTCCGGCACTTGTTGAAAGAAGGGCTCCGACTCGTGGCAGGCCTTTAAATTATAATTCGGAATGCGCGAGCTCAAGTGGTGAATGTGGTGGTAGCCGATGTTGCCAGAGAACCAGTTTAAAATCGCAGGTAAGCGATAAAAGGAGCTGCCCTGCATGGCCGAGTCGGTATAGTCCCACTCATCCCCCGTGCGCCAATAGGTGTCTTCAAACTGGTGCTGCACATAAAATAGCCAAATGCCCGCCCCTCCGGAAACCGTCGTGATCAGCAGTTGAATCCATAGGAAATTCCAAAAACCAAATATCAGGCTCATCGCCACTGCGTAGAGCGCGATGCATGCATTCATCTTATACACGTCCATACGGTCGCGGCGGCTGGCGATTTTGTAGGCGAAGCGTTGATACACGATAAACAGCCCCAGCGGGCCGAGCACGAACAGGATAAAAGGATTACGCGTCAGACGGTATTGAACCCGCAGCCACAAGGGAGCCGCCCGGTATTCCTTCACTGTCATAGTCCAGACATCGCCCACCCCCCGGTGATCCAGATTGCCGGAAGTGCCATGATGCACCGCGTGTTGCCAGGTCCAGTGGCGGAAGGGCGTGAGCGTCATCAGCCCCGAGATGAAGCCCACCGTCTTGTTTGCTTTTTTATTTCGAAAAAACGAGCCGTGTCCGCAGTCGTGAAAAATGATAAAAACCCGCACCAAAAAGAGCCCCGCCAGTGTGGCCAGTGCCAGTGTGAGCGGCCACGAAAACGAGACTGTAAAGTACATCACCCCCCACAAAGCGATGTAAGGACCCATTGAATTGACGATCTGCCACGAGCTCTTCTTCAGGCAAGGTTGCTGGTATTTTTTAACGATCTGTCGCCAATTGGGCGCAGTCTCATTAACTGGAATCGGTAGAGGTGGAGTGATTAAAGGCGTGTTCACTGCCCCGTGAAATATGACTTTTTCAGTAGGGGCGAGCACTAAGCTCGATTTTTGAGCCGAGCCTCGCATGCGCGGGCGAAGAGAAGGGGCTGGGAACATTGAACATTGAACGTCCAACATTGAACATCGAATGAGTCGCGGAATTCAGTAGCGGGGGACTTTAGACCCCGTTCCACGTCGTG